>CAYXMC010000041.1:0-9867 GCA_964466095.1 uncultured Methylophilaceae bacterium
CCACGCATAAAGTTCAGCGATTTTACCTTGATGCGTGTGCGTATCAGATCCTGAGTAGCGGCTCGCCCCCATTCGCCTGCATCCTCATCGGTCTTGTTAAGTACGTCTAGATTATCTTCTAGGGCTCCCATCCAGGGGGCCATTTTTTCTTCCTCAGTACCAGGCAGGAAACCAATATCTTCACCAACCGGCACAGTTACACGTGTCATTATAATTTCACTGTAGATTTTCTTATCCAGCGTCTGCGTCAAGGCTGATGCGAGTGTAAGTAGGGTTTTACCGGTGCCAGCCTGACCAAGCAGGGTGATGAAATCCACTTCGGGATCCATTAACAGATTGAGGGCAAAATTCTGCTCACGGTTGCGGGCGGTAATTCCCCACACACCATGCTTAGGCTGCGTGTAATCTTTGATAATTTCTAGTACGGCAGAATTGCCTTCCTGCTTGCGTACGATTGCGTGGAATGGCTTTTCATATTCGTAATAAACAAATTCGTTGACTAGCAGGCTTTTGCAAAGCGGGCCGGTGATACGATAAAACATACGTCCTGCATCTTGCCAGGATTCCATTTCCTTACTGTGTTTATCCCAGAAGTCGGCCGGCAATTCTTTCATGCCTGAATAAAGCAGATCGGTATCTTCGAGTACCTTGTCGTTGAAATAGTCTTCAGCTGGAACACCAATCGCTCTGGCCTTGATGCGGATATTGATATCCTTACTGACTAGGATGACTTGTCTGTCTGTGATCTTGTTTTGTAGATCAAGCACGACACCTAGTATCTGATTGTCCGCTTTGCTGCCAGCCAGCATCGGCAATTCAACAGTTATGGCACTAGTTTGCAGAAAGAGGCGGCCACTGATATGTTTGTTGCCATTGATTGCAAGTGAGCTGCCTTCTTCCAGATTACTGAGGCTGCTGCCTACAATCTCTTCCAAATTGCGGCTGGCCTGACGTGCGTTTCTGGCAACTTCAGTCATGCCTTTCTTGTTATTGTCCAGCTCTTCAAGCGTCACCATCGGTAGGTAGATGTCATGCTCTTCAAAACGAAACAAACTGGATGGGTCGTGCATCAAGACATTGGTGTCGAGAACAAACAGTTTCTTACCTGTGCTACGTTTTTTAGTCATGAGAGAAGGCCTTCAATCAAATTGATTTTATAAAATCCAGAACTTCCTGTGCGTGGCCATCTACCTTGACGCCACGCCACTCGCGAACTACGGTGCCTTGCGTATCAATGACAAAAGTGCTGCGTTCAATTCCACGCACCTGTTTACCATACATATTCTTCATTTTCATGACGCCGAACAACTGGCATGCTAATTCTTCAGTATCTGACAACAGTTCAAAGGGAAAAGCATATTTGGCTTTGAAGTTTTCGTGAGATTTCAAGCTGTCTCTGGAAACTCCAACAATCTGGCAACCTGCTTGGACAAATTCTTCATAGTGATCACGAAACTGCTGGCCTTGAGTAGTGCAGCCGGGAGTTGCATCTTTGGGGTAGAAATAGATAACTAATTTTTTACCAAGATAGTCAGAAGACTTGAAAACTTTTCCGCCGGTTGAGGGTAATTCAAATTCAGGGATAGGTTGATTAAGCATATCTAGGAACAAAATTTACATGTCTCCATTGTTTGATAAAACGCCTATTAAGGCAAGCCTAAATACAAAGATATTTGTGAGACTCATACTTTGAAGTTTTTTGGCTTTGATAAGGCATGGTGTTTATTGATTGTTGTGATGATGGCGCGGAAATTCAAGCTCGATGAGGGTGCCCCCGCCCTCTCGATGGCTGAAGTGTATGGAGCCATGCAAGGATTCGCATACCTTGAACGCAAATGGAATACCTAGGCCGGTGCCAAAGCGTTTGGTTGTTGGTCCTGGGCTCAGGGAATCTGGATTCGGGGTGAATGGCATGCCAGGGCCACGGTCAGCGATCAACAAACGTATGGTTTCTTTTTCCAGATCAGCATGAATTTCCAGCTTTGATTCATTGGGAATTGCTTCTACTGCATTCTGTAGCAGGTTATAAAGTGCCTGTTCCAGCAGATGTTCATCTATCTGCATGCTGTCATCCTGTTTTTCCCATTCTGGCAGTTCTAACTGTAATTTTTTTTCACGTATGCGGTGCTGTAATGGAGTGAGTGCTCCGTCTATGATTTTCCTGAGTGTGGTTGAGTTGGCCTGAGGTTTGAGTGGATGTAAATAGGCCAGCAAAGCTCCGGTCCAGCGCTCCAGCCTGTCTACAGTACTGATGATGCCACGAAAGGATTCTCGAGTATCTTGGTCAAGTTCATTAGTATCAGCAACTTGTGCGGTAGCGCGTATGCTAGCCAGAGGGTTACGAATATTGTGTGCCAGCATAGGTACCAAGAGGCCTTGTGCAGCCTGCTTCTCGCTGCGTATGAGCGCCTCTTGGCTATGAGCTAGCTCATCGGCCATATGGTTGATGGCGATTGAAAGATTGGCAATTTCTTCCGCACCTTCTTCCGGCGCTTTATGCTCAAGTCGGCCCGCGCTGATTTCTGTGGTTGCGTGCAGGACGTTTTCTATAGGCTTGACGATTGCCCGTTTGAGAAACACGCGCGAGAAAAGTAGCAGAACGATAGCTAGTGAAAGCGGGATGGCAAGTAGGATGCCGGAAGTGAGTTTTGCTTCATCCAGTCGATCTTCCAGTTCTTTCTGTTTCAGCGATAGCAAGCCTTCTGCTCTCGCAGAAATGATTTCGTAGCGCTGGAAGATGCCGGACTCGAGATCACTATTCAGGGTTTTTTCAATTGATTCATTAGTGAACTCATGGCGCAAACTGAAGACGGTCTTTGTGCCGGCTACAAATGCGGCATAACTGTCTTTCAATTCTTTGATGGCAGCTTGCTCTTCTGCGCCTATGGTCAATTGCTCCAGCTTAATGAAATGCGCGTTCACTGAGCGGGTGTAAGCGTGATATTCGCTTTCGGCATTAGGGTCGGCAAGGAAATAGGCATCGAACAGCTCTTTCATTTGCCGGTAAAGATCACCGCGAGTTTGCTGGATTTCCTGTATCAGTAAATTGATACGCTGTGATTCCTGAGATGAGCGATCCCACAGATGTATCCCTATCGCTCCTGAGCCGCCAGCCAACATAATCAGCAGGATGAAAGCCAGTTCATGGACTAGCAGCAGGTCCTTAAGTGATTTTTGCTTACGCATTTATTCGAGCAGAAAAGACACTGGGACCAGTATCGTGAATGAGCGGCCACGCAATACATTTGGCGGTACTGGGAATGTAGCTTTTTTTGCCATTTCTAAGGCTTGCTTATCGAGAATCTCGAAGCCGCTGGATTTACTGATCTTGCTCGAAACCAGATTGCCGCTGCTGTCGAGTTGTAGTTCCAGTACAGGCTCACCCTGCCAGCCACGCATCTGAGCGACTCTGGGGTATTGCTTGTGCTTGGCCAGTTCATTGGTCAGCATATTCCCATACAGGCTGAGCGCAGCATCGATATCTTGCTGGCTTGGGCCTTGCGGCTTTGGCGGCTCAGGTGGTGGGGGTGGTGCTGTAAATGCTGGTGTGGTTTCAGCCTTAGGTGCTGCAGTAATTACAGCAGGAGGGCTGGGAGGGGCAACGGATTCTTGTCTGCTGGGCGGCTCGGCAATCGGGGAGGGTGCTGGTAGTTGTTTGACTGGTTTTGGTTCGGGCTTGATCTTTGGTTTTGGCTGAACAGGTTCCGGGGTGGGCTCTGGTTCTGAAACTGGGGATGGCTCTGCTTGCTTAGGTTGTGCGATTTCTACTACCAGTGTTTCTGGAATAGGCGGCTGATCAAATTCCAGATTGGGCAACTTAAGTGCCGCGATAGTATGAATAAGTACAGATAAGGCTAGGGCATATAAAAGCCTGTTGTCGTTCTGACGGAAATGTACTGTGCTGGTTGCCAAGATAGATGCAAAAAAAGTAGTAAATGAATGTTTTCAGTTATATTTGTAATAATTATGGGCTGAGATTATACAGCAAGTGCCTGCAATTACACGGCTAAGCCGCTAGCCAAGAAAAGCGGGTTGGCTGGTTATTTTTTGCTCATTCCCACTCTAGCCCGGGGTAGATGTTGTTGACGTTGCGCCGGTTGACAATATTGAACAATACCCATTTATCCTTCTCACTCGCTGCAGCTGTGTTCATGGCACTTTCCATCACTTCACCTTTTTTGATGCTGTTGCGTACATCGTTTAGTAATGTACTGAGATAGCGCTGTTCGTTCTCGAATGCGGTTTTCCAGTTTTTTCCTGCATCCCCATGGCCAGAAACTACCTGTTTGATGTCCAGTTTTTTCAATTCATCAATCACCGCCAGCCAGCCCTTGATATCTCCATCAATTGAAGGCGTACGTTCCACGAATAACAGATCCCCGCTCCATAGAGTGGCAGTCTTGCTGTCGATGATAGTAAGGTCAGTATTGGTATGGGCGACCGGGTGTGCTTGCAGGTGCAGGGTACGGTCACCCAAGTCTAGTTGCAAGGTGCTGCCAACGCTGATGGTTGGCTTGATGATATCGGAACCTATAGCATCTTCTCCCAGCCAGCTATTATTGATTCTGGCGTAATTTTCTTTACGCCTCTCCATAGCATCTGCCAGCTTTGCGTGGCCGACAAATTCTGGTTTTTCGCTGATGAAAGCAGCGTTGCCAAAAATATGGTCAGGGTGGACATGGGTATTGATCACGTAAAGGATGGGTAGATGAGTAATCTGACGAATGGCTGCTTTCAGTTGTTGGCCAGTTTTCAGACTGCCACCGGTGTCAATCACAGCTACACCTTTGCTACCTACAATAAAGCTGAGATTGCAGATATCACCATGATAGCCCTCGGCAATATCTTCATGGACGCCATGGTGGACATAGATACCGTTGCCTAGGTTTTGCAGCGAGATGTTAGCTGCAGTGGCTGGTAGGCTAAGTACCCCCAGTAGAAATCCGTAGAAAAACTGCTTCATGATGCCTCCTCTATACAATTATTTTTATCATCATTCGATTAAAACCGATTATGCACCCTCTGCATAGAGTCTACAAAAAGTGTATATTGCAAAGAATGCAAGATCTTGTCGGGAATGTTTTTGGCGACAAGCATGTCGTATTGATTTTAGAAAAATAAACAAAGGTGAACGCATGAATACATCGGTATCGAAATACACCAAGACAGCAATCGTGCTGCACTGGTTGATAGGTTTGGCTATCCTGGGCATGTTTGCTCTGGGCTGGTATATGGCGGAACTTCCGAAAGATGCTCCTAAAGTGGCGGAATTCGATTTGTTTGATCTGGGCATATACACAGTGCAATTGGCTGAAGCCGTTTCTCCTCGTACTTTCTATTTCAACCTGCACAAATCGATAGGCGTCACTATATTGTTGCTGGTGGCTATCCGGGTTTACTGGCGCCTGACACACGAGCCACCTCCTTTGCTAGATACCATGAAAGCGTGGGAGAAGAAGCTGGCCAAAGGTGGGCATCATTTGCTTTATCTGCTGATGGTCGCAATGCCTGTCAGCGGCCTGATCATGGCGGCATATAGCAAATTTGGGGTGAAGTGGTTTGGCATACCCTTAATTCCAGGTCTTGACGACAAAGGGTTGCGTGAACTGTTTGCTGAAGTACACGAGATCGTTGGGACTATCATGATACTAATCATCATTCTGCATGTCGTGGCAGCCCTCAAGCACAAGTTCATCGACAAAGATGACACTATGAAACGTATGACTCTTCGCGGCTAGGACTTGAAGGAAACAGAATAAAAAAGGGCGCTGGGCGCCCTTTTTTATTACTTGCCAATGCCTAACTCTTTACATCCACATGATGGTTAAAAGAGGCACCTTCGTTATCGGTAGCTTTGACTTCAAGTGTACCGGGAGTGCTGGGGGTGAATTCAAAACGTAGATAAGGATCTTCGCTGGTCCCTACGCCAAAATCGACTTCCATAACGGGTTTCTGGTTGAAAGTGAAGGTGGCTTTATTGATGTAGAAGGCTGGTACATAACCTTGGGATACCAGATCGCGCTGCAAGCCAGTGCGCATGGGATGCTTGATAATGAAGGTGGCAGGTGTGGCTTTGCCAAAGCTGACTGGTGATTCCACATTCATCTTAATCTTGCCGGCTGTAGCGCGAATGGCGGCTTCATCATTATCGACAGTGCCACCACAGCCACCTGCTGCACGTATGGTTGTGGCAGACATATAGAGCTTGCCATCAGCAGTTTCACCAATAGCACGCACAAAAGAATCTGTTTCCATGCGAATGCGGGTGGCAAGTTGCAGATTTCCGAGCATCTCGGAAAGGTGGTAAGTGGCTGCCAGTTGAATCGGGTTGGCATCGACAATTACATATATCTTTTTGATTACAACGCCAGTACTTTGATCTACGGTCAGTGTGACCGGAACCTGTGCACCACTTTCGGCCCTTCTTGGGCCGGAGATGCTGATGAATTTGGCCTCCTCAATAGGACGATTGGCAAAAAAAGCCTCGCGAACAACCGGCCACAGTTTATCAGATGCTTCTGCCCATGCGCTGCCACTGGCGAGAATTAAAAAGCTGGCGGCAATGGCTAGTAGGCCTTTATGAATGGTATGTAACATTGCTATCTCCTTAGTCAGGTTTTAAGCCTGTTTTTATGTCTGTCTAATGTAATGGATGTGACGAAGAAACTCCACTCAAGTTCGCGTAAGCAAGCTTGTTTGATGGGTATTTGCCAGCATCTTTTTCAGGTAAAGTGATTTTAAGCTTTTTAAGCATAGCGTCTGTGACTCTAGTCACCAAATCAGAGGAGAGAGTAATGCCGGTGCATGGATTTAATCATTACAATTTGCGAGCTTCGCGGCCGCTGCTGGATAGATTGCGGGATTTTTATTGCACGGTGGTCGGTCTTGAACTGGGTCCACGACCAGCCTTCAGGAGCTTTGGCTATTGGCTCTACGCTGGTGGCCGTGATGTGCTGCATTTAAGTGAGGCTGGAGATACAGAAGTCCGGCATAGCCATGTGCCAACAACTTTTGACCATGTGGCATTTACCTGTACTGGCTATGCGGCGATGATACAGCACTTAGAAAATCATGCTGTCGAGTTCGGCAGGCGTGAAGTTGCTGCCACTGGGGTACGCCAGATATTCTTTCAGGACCCTGCCGGCAATGGTGTCGAATTCAATTTTTCTGCAGATGAAGCAGTCCTTTAAACAACCGCATCCATGATTTGCACCTGAACTAATGAGTCAGCAGGCAGATTGCCAATGTCATCGGCAAGTACAATAAAACAATTGGCGAGTGACATTGAACTGAGTATCCCGGAGCCCTGATTGCCAGTCGGCCGGACTCTCCATTTTCCGTTTTCATCCATATACAAGATGCCACGCTGAAACTCAGTTCTGCCCGGCATTTTCTTGATAGGTTCGGTGCAGATAGCTTCTAGTAGTGGTGTAGGTGGAATGTGTGCTTGTCCCATCAAAGCCAGCATGGCGGAGCGTACAAACTGGTAGAAAGTTACCATGACGGCAACCGGGTTGCCCGGCAAGCCAAAGTAATGAGCTTTGCCGACCTTGCCGTAAGCCAGAGGTCGTCCAGGTTTCATGGCTATTTTCCAAAATACAACTTGCCCGAACTTTTGAAGCAACTGCTTCATGTAATCAGCTTCGCCTACCGATACACCGCCACTGGTCAGTACTACATCCGCTTCTGCGGCCTGCAACAACGCTTTTTCCAATAGTGCCGGGTCGTCAGGAATCGCACCAAGGTCTTCAATCTCAACACCCATCCGCGTGAGCATGCCATAGAGGCTGTAGCGATTACTGTCGTATACCTGACCGCTGGCCAGCGTTTGGCCTATGCTGGCAAGCTCGTCGCCAGTGGAGAAAAAAGCAACGCGCAGTTTACGATAGACTTTGACCTGACCGATGCCCAAGGAAGCAACCAAACCGAGATCAGCTGGGCGCATTAGGTGGCCAATATCCAGCACGATTTGACCTTGACGCAAGTCTTCCCCAGCGTAACGCACATTAAAGCCAGCCTTGGGTTTGTCTGAAAAAGAAATTGCGCCTGTTCCTGTCGCTACACGCTCCTGAGCAATCACAGTGTCTGCCCCATTGGGCATCACAGCGCCTGTCATGATGCGCACGCATTCGCCAAATCTGACTTCACCACTATATGCGGTGCCAGCAAAGGCAGTGCCAATCACTTGCAGCTGGGTATCACCTTCTGCGGATAAGCTGGCAGCATTGAAGGCATAACCATCCATGGCTGAGTTGTCATGATTGGGGACATTGTGTGGTGATGTCAGGGCTTCGGCAAGTACGCGCCCCAGCGATTGTTTGAGCTCTAGGGTCTCGGTTTCTGCAACGGGTTGCAGGTAGTCTCGTATTAGCCTGCGCGCTTGTTCAACCGGCATGGAATTGGGGTCGTAATCACTCTGGCAATTGGCGTTAACAAGATCGGAGATGGATTTTTCGGTCATGATGTTCTGGCTTGGAGCCAGCTGAGAATGAAGCTGGCAATCTGTTCTGGTTGGTTGAGGTCTAGCTGGGGTTGGTGGCAATCAACTGGATTGTCGCAGGCGATGGCTATGATATGGCTATCGCCACTTGCCAGTAAAGGATAGCCTAGTGCATGGCGGAATATTTCGATTTTTGGAATGTCCGCTTCGCGGTAGCCTTCGACCAGCACTAGATCTGCCATGCTGGTATCAAGCTGAGCTAGCAGGTAATCCAGTTCAGGCAGGGCATTATTTGCATGTTCATCCGCAGACTCGGTCATCAATGCCCAGCGCTTACTGGAGGCTACAAGTGTTTGAACCGCGCCAGCCTCACGTATCTTGTAGCTGTCCTTGCCCGGATGGTCGATATCGAATTTGTGGTGGGCATGCTTGATGACGCTAACGCGTAGGCCTTGCGCTTGCAGTGCTGGCAGCAATCTTACCAGTAGTGTGGTTTTGCCGGCGCCGCTACCATATGCGCATATCCCGATCACCTGCAATCGGTTGGGCTCGTTGCGCACTTAAGCTGCCTTTTCTAGCTCTGCCAGATCTTCCGGCGTGTTGATGTTGCTGAAAGCTTGACTGATATCTTCAAAAGAGACTTCAGCGATGCTCAGCGTGCGTTGCCAGGCATCGACCTTGCGGCCGCCGTTGTTGAGAAATTTTTCCAATGAAGCCAGTTGGTTTTTTCTGCAAAGGCAGAACACGGGCTGTGATTGGCCGTTTGCTTTTGCCACGGCAATGTCGGCATCCTTGGCAATCAGTTCATTCAGCATGCGTACTGCAAGGTTGGTTGGCAGGAGTGGGGCGTCGCAAGGCACGCTCAGTACATAGGCGTGTTGGGCTTGTTGCATGCCACAATGCAGGCCTGCTAGCGGCCCGACAAAGCCGCTGATGCTATCTTCAATGACCGGGTAGCCAAATGATAAGTATTGTGTCAGTTCACGGTTGGCGTTGATCAGCAATTCGTTGACCTGAGGGCGCAGTCTTTCGATTACATGCTGCACCATTGGTTTGCCATTGAACGCGATCAGGCCTTTATCAGCACCACCCATTCTCCGGCCTTGACCGCCAGCCAGAATAACACCTGTGATTTTCATTGAGATTCCTGTTAGCCGCCAGTCATGGACATGAAGCGTATGACGGCTGGTTCTGCACGCTTCAGGTCGAAATCATGGCCTTGGGGTTTGATTTGCATGGAGTTGACGATAGCTTCAATCAAGGGGGCATCATTATCAGGATGCGCACGCAGGATAGGCATCAAATCAACCTTGCTATCCTGACCCAGACACAGATAAAGCTCGCCCTTGCAGGTGATGCGTACTCGGTTACATGACTCGCAGAAGTGTGGACTGGGAGGGGCACTGTAGCCGACGCGTGTTGTCTGG
>CAYXMC010000042.1:0-9706 GCA_964466095.1 uncultured Methylophilaceae bacterium
CCCGCCAGCGGCACTGCGATCAACGGAATAAGTACATGGTCCAGCCCCCTCCCTATTCCCAGCGCTAGCCAACAAACTGCGGCCATTCGTAGCAACTGGGTTGAGTTTACTGTTGATATTAATGCTGAAGATCAAGATGGCTACACCAATTCAGAATCATCGAAATTACTAGTACGCGCGAATGGTAGCGGTGGCGGCAATACCAGTGCATCTGGTTGCCCAGCCAAAAATACAGCTGGAACTTCAGCCACTCTGGTTGCTAATGCTTACAGATTTCGCCAAACAGGTCAGCAAGAAGCTCCGCTGTTCGAATTCACCATGCCTGGCTATATCCCGCATAGCGGCAACACTAACTTTTGATATAGGAAACAGCAACCCGGCAAAGGCTTTTACTTTGCCGGGGTTAAACAGATGATTGATATAAAGGAATTACTCTAATGCAAACGAATGTCAGCCTGGATCATTCGGTTCCTGAAAATATACCTGCCATGCACAGCAAGGGCTTTACCCTACTGGAGCTGCTGGTTGTGATGGTCATTATCGGCTTACTTGCCGGTTATGTTGGCCCCAAGTATTTTGCGCAAATTGGCAAATCTGAAGTGAAAGCTGCCAGAGCCCAGATAGATGCACTGGGCAAAGCGCTGGATCAATACCGTCTGGATACCGGACGTTACCCAAATTCCGAGCAGGGGCTAAATGCCTTGTTCACCCCGCCTGCCAGTGAGCCTCGCTGGCAAGGCCCTTACTTGCAAAAAGCCGCCCCGCCAGACCCATGGGGCAAACCTTATCAATACAAATCTCCGGGTGAGCATGGTGAATACGATCTCTGGTCGTATGGCAAGGATGGTCAGGCCGGTGGCAATAACGAATCGGCGGATATAGGTAACTGGTAATGCAGTTTGAGTTAAAAGTCGCCAAAGGGCAGCAGATTCAGTCATTGATACTGGAAGCTGGCGATGTGATGCAAGCACAGCAGATGGCGGAATCACAAGGCTACAGT
The DNA here is from genome assembly GCA_964466095.1 of uncultured Methylophilaceae bacterium. Lineage (GTDB taxonomy): Bacteria > Pseudomonadota > Gammaproteobacteria > Burkholderiales > Methylophilaceae > CAYXMC01. The sequence continues at coordinate 1,001 of CAYXMC010000042.1, forward strand.
GTGCTTGCCAGCCGGATGCTGGGCAAGCTACCGGTATTTTCTGCTAAAACCAGATTCGACCTCATGTTATTCAGCCAGGGACTTCTTTCCCTGCTTGAGTCCGGACTTAGCTTGGTTGAGGCAATAGAAGCATTAGCCGAGAAAGAACAACAGGCAGAAGCACGTAACGTCTTGCAACAGGTGATTGCTGCGCTCTATGAAGGATTGCCACTATCCAATGCATTGGAACGTAACCCGCAAGTATTCCCTGCCCTTTATGTTGCGCTGATTCGAGCCAGTGAGCGCACAGGAGACATGGCCAACGCGCTGGCTCGCCATGTTGCTTACCAAACCCAGATTGACGCCGTGCGCAAAAAAATTATCACCGCCTCCATTTATCCAGTGCTCTTGATACTGGTTGGAGGCTTGGTCATGGTTTTCCTGCTGGGTTATGTAGTACCCAAATTCAGCGCTATTTATGAAAGCGCTGGATCTAACCTGCCATGGATGTCGCAAATGCTGCTGTCTTGGGGCAGGCTGCTGGAAAACCGTGGGCAAGAAGTGATGACAGGCTTTCTGGGCATTCTCTTCTTGCTAGGATTTACCATCAGCCGCCCTGTGGTACGCAAAACCATGCTGGATACCTTATGGAAGCTGCCCAAGCTGGGCGAAACCATGCGTATTTACCAATTAGCACGCTTTTACCGCACACTGGGCATGCTCTTGCGTGGCGGCATCACTCTGGTAACGGCCATGCAGATGGTATCTTCACTGTTGCCACCCGCATTGCAAGAGCGCCTGCATCTTGTGGAACGCGATGTGCGCGAAGGACAGCCGCTCTCCAGCACCATGGAAAAACACGGCCTGACCACCTCTATCGCCATGCGCATGCTGCGCGTAGGGGAGCGCACTGGACAAATGGGGGAAATGATGGAACGCATAGGCATCTTTTACGACGAAGAGATTGCCCGTGCCGTGGATTGGTTCACCCGCCTGCTGGAACCCTTGCTCATGGTGATTATCGGTCTGGTAGTCGGCTTGGTAGTGGTGTTGATGTATATGCCGATTTTTGAACTGGCAGGCAATATCCAATGAACACCCCAGCCATCTCTACCATGCCTGCTGTAATAGATAGCCGACTGATAGATAGCGCACGCAATATGGCCGTCCAGAGTAACCAGCACTTGCTGGATGTGCTGGAAGAATTATCCGGCTTGCCGTCAGACACATTCACTATCGCACTCGGTACACTGATGCATTACCCGGTGATGGATATCCTGCAGCTATATGAAATGACACCGGATTTTGATTTGCTGCCATTTTCTGAAGCTACGCGCCATGAATGTATGGCTCTGCGTAATGCTGAAGGACTTTTGCATATCGTGCTAGCCAACCCGCTGGATCCTCAGTTGTCGGGCAGGATAGACCTGCTGGTCAATGAGCCCTGCCTGAGCATACTGGCACACCGCAAGGATATTGCCGCCTATCTCTCCCGCTACGAAGAAAGCATGCGTGCCATGGATGGGATCTCGAGCGGGCAGGATAATACCAGCAAGCAGAGTGACGGCATCGAGGACATCTCGCTGAAATCCATCAGTGAGGACACCAGCCCTGTCGTCAAGCTGGTGCGCTCCACTCTTTATGATGCTCTTAAATCAGGGGCCAGCGATATCCATCTGGAAACCGACCCCAACGGCCTAAGTATTAAATACCGCATAGACGGCGTACTCAACACCATCAGCCATATCAGCGGCATTCTGCAGGCAGAGCAAGCCATTTCTCGTATCAAGGTCATGTCTGAGCTGGACATTGCTGAACGCCGCATCCCGCAGGATGGTCGCTTCAAGGTACTGGTGCAAGGGCGCGAGGTGGATATGCGCGTCTCCATCATGCCTAGCGTGTTTGGTGAAGATGCAGTGTTGCGTATTCTAGACCGCAAGGCTGTAGCTGACGAAAGCAGCGGACTTAGTCTGGAAACACTAGGGTTTGAACCGGCGATCATGGCCCGCTTCCGCCTCTTGGCAGAAGAACCTTATGGCATGTTACTGGTGACTGGCCCTACTGGCAGCGGCAAAACCACCACGCTTTACGGCATCATCTCCGAAATTAACCACGGTGAAGACAAGATCATCACCATCGAAGACCCGGTGGAATACCAACTGCCCGGTGTATTGCAAATACCAGTCAACGAGAAAAAAGGGCTGACTTTTGCTCGCGGACTGCGCTCCATTCTCCGACACGACCCCGACAAGATCATGGTGGGCGAGATTCGCGATTCTGAAACCGCACAGATTGCCGTTCAATCGGCGCTAACTGGCCACTTGGTGCTGACCACCGTACACGCCAACAATGTATTCGATGTGATCGGCCGTTTTACCAATATGAATGTTGATCCCTACAGTTTTGTATCTGCCATCAACGGCATCATGGCGCAGAGACTTGTGCGTGTGAACTGCCCACATTGCAGTGTGGATGACCAACCCGACCAAGAGCTGCTGAAAAAATCCGGCATTGCTGACAGCCATGGCTTCCGCTTCATGAAAGGTCAGGGTTGCGGCCAATGCCACGGCACCGGCTACCGCGGGCGCAAGGCGATTGCTGAATTACTTTGTTTCAATGATGAGATCCGCGAGCTGATTGTGATGCGTGAACCCGTGCGCAAGGTCAAGGAAGCTGCGCGCGCCAACGGCACACTCACCATGCGTGAAGCGGCGATTGCGATGGTCAAGCGCGGAGAAACCACTTTACAGGAGATTAATCGTGTTACTTCCATGGCCTGATTTCTTGGGAAGACAAGAACTACGGATATTTATCCATCCACGGCAGATTGTGCTATTGCGGGTCAAGAATGGACTAAAAGCTGCCATCACCGACAAACATCTGCTTGAGTTGCCTGAAGGCGCCAATACATGGCAAGCAATCATCAGCCAATTGCGCAGCCTGCTGGCAGAAAAGCGCTGGCAAAAGGTGAAAACCAAGGTTGTGCTTTCAAATCATTTCGTGCGCTATGCAGTCATTCCTTTCAATCCCGAGCTTTCCGGCACTCATGAACTGGCAGCCTATACCCGCCATTGCTTCCGTCTAGCATATGGCGACGCTGCCAACACCTGGGATTTGCAGATGAGTAGAGCCGGCTTTAGCAATCCGGCCCTAGCGAGCGGTGTAGACAGTGAGTTTCTGCAAGCCCTGAAAACTGAATTCAAGTTTTCAGGCAATTCCCTGCAAGCGATATACCCACACCTGATGTTGTCTGCCAATCAGGCCAGCGCACTCATCAAGCAAGGCTCCGCCTGGCTGCTGTCAATGGAAAGTGGGCGCATGACATTGGGCATGATAGATCGAGGGCTATGGGTATCGGTCCAAAGCATGAACTCGGAAGCCAATATTCATGCGCAACTGCAGGCCGCTATCCAGCGCGAATCGATTATCCGGAACCGGGATTCCGAGAACTGGCCGGTATATTGTCACTGGCCTGAATTTTCAGGCCGCAACCCGCTAGTGCTGCACGACCGCAAGGTACACCTTTTCGATAACACACAATGGTCCGCCAGTGTCACCCCTATCAACTACCGCTTGGCATTGTGGGGCTGAAAATGCGCAAGCTCAGACTCAACCATGCTCACGCTAGCAGCAGCGGATTACTCACCAGCCGCATATTACCAGCGCTAGCTGGGACATTAATGCTTGGCGTACTGATGGCGACACATGATATCCATGAAAAAACCAGCCAGCTGGAAGCCGATATGCTGACCTTGCAACGGCCATCGTCAGCACAGCAAAAAACCCAAAAAGACGACCCGGCCAAACAGCTGGAATTTGCTGCCGTAAGAGTAGCCATGAGTGATCTCTCAATGCCCTGGCAACCCTTGTTCAAGACTCTGGAAAAACTACAGTTCGACAACATCAGGCTGACTGCGATAGAACCCAACCCCAAACTACGCAAACTCAAGCTTTCAGGTAATGCCCAGAATGCTGAGGCCATGTTTGCCTACATGAAGGCATTACGCGCACAACCGCTGCTGAAAGATGCTTTTTTACAAGGCCATGAGTACCAACCTGACCAGCAGACTATGCCTATCAGTTTTGTGATTGAGACACCATGGATATTCTAGTTACGCCAGATTTCTGGCAATCAGTTTTGCAGCGTTTGCGCTACTTCGGCTGGCCACTGATAGCCAGCTTGATCATGACATTGCTGACAGCGGTGATAACCTTGCTGTTTCTGTTGCCTGGCTGGCAGCAATTGCAATCTACAGAGCATGCGTTGGCCGAGTTAAGGCTGGACATGCCCAAGCATCAGGGCAAATTTATCGAATCATCCCCACAGGCATCATTGAATGCCTTTTACGATTTCCTGCCCTCGGAAAGCCAAGCCATCAATTCACTATCACTGATTATCCTGGCTGCGGATGAATACGGGGTATCGCCACAAAAAGCCGAATATGCCCTGCTACACAATCCAGACGCGGGATTCTCCAGATATCAGGTGAGCTTGCCAGTACGGGGTAGCTACGTTGATATCCGGCGCTTTGTGATTACCGTGCTCAATGAATTACCAAGTGCAGCACTGAATGACATCAGCTTCCGCCGTAACAGTATTGATAGCGAACAAACGGAAGCCATGGTGCGCTTCAGCCTGCTGTTCAGAAAGTCTTAAACATGTTCGCTGGCAAGCAAGCTCTACTCTGGACGCTATTAGCACTGACACTTGCAGCGTCAGTCTGGGTATCGGTTGCGGAGGAAGAAAATGCAGAGGTGCTGGTAGCACCCCGCCAAACCATCAATCGCCAGACGATGCACCCAAACGCTACAGATGGAGCATACACTCCGCCTGCCCTGACACGGGAAAAAATATCAGACCGGCCGGAGAACCTGTTCACGGCAGGGAAACCCGTTGGTACAGAACCCCATACAGAAGAAATAGCACTGGCACCGGAAATTCCAGACCTGCCGTACACCTACGCCGGCATGCTGGATGAAGGTCATCAGATAACGATATTCCTCAGCAATGAAAAGAAACAGCGTAATTACGCTGTACATAGCGGCGAGACACTTGATCGTATCTGGCGTCTGCAAAGCATAGACTCCATGCAAATCACGTTTATTCACCTTCCCAGCAAGACAGAAATTTTCCTGCCTATCGGAGACAGCAATTGAAGGCTTTCAAAAGTATCACAAGACAAAAATATAGTGCTCTCTTACTTGTTGGCAGCCTGTTAATCAATGCCTGCGCTACGCAAAACCTGCAGTACCAGAAATCCAGCCAGGAATATGAAGAAGCCAGAAAGTTGATATTAAAAGGTAATACCGAAGAAGGTATCCAGAAAATCCGGCAGCTTGCAGAGAAATATCCTGAAAAAAGCGAATATCGGGCATATCTCAAACACGCGCAGGATCTGACACTCGCTGCAAAATTACGTGAAGCTGACAGCTTGCGCCAGCAGCATGATTGGGTAGCAGCAGAGCAGGCCTATCAGCAGGCCCTGCAGCTTGAGCCTGCCAACCAGCGCACTATGGATGGCATGGCCGCAGTGCAGAATGGCATCCGCCACGAAAAACTGCTTGCCTCTGCACAGGAAATGCTCGCAAACAAAGACACTACCGGTGCACAAAACTTGTTACGCGCCATTCTTTCCGAAGACAGCAATCAGCAGGCAGCGCGCGCCTTGTTCGAGGAGATCGAGCAACAACGTATCAACAAAATCAGCAACCCGCCTCCGATTAAATCCGCTTTCAGCAAACCGATCACCCTTGAGTTCAAGGATGTAGCAGTGAAATCGGTATTTGAATTTATTTCACGGGCAGCCAATATCAATTTCACTTATGACCGTGAGTTAAGCAGCGATCAACGTACCAGCATATTTGTACGCAACACCACCATAGAAGATGCCATCGACGTGGTATTGAAGACCAATCAGCTAGACAAGAAAATACTCAACGACAATACCATGCTGATCTACCCTTTGAGTCGCAGCCAGGAGTATCAGGAGCTTTTTGTCCGCAGCTTTTACTTGAGTAACACCGATGCCAAGCGTGCACAAAATCTGCTGAAAACCGTGCTCAAGCTGAAAGATGTCTATATTGATGAAAAACTGAATACCCTAGTGATTCGGGACACGGCTGAGGTAATCAAGAATGCAGAAAAACTGATCGCTTCGCAGGACTTGGCTGAACCGGAAGTGATGCTGGAAGTAGAAGTCATGGAAGTCAACCGCAACAGTCTTGAAGCACTGGGAATCCGCTACCCAACTCAGGCTGGCGTCGGAGTCAGGGGCCTGACTGGCGGCACTGCAGGCACTTCCCCCACTGCTGGCCAACTCAGTATCAGTGAGCTCAAAAATTTCAATTCCGACCTTGGTGTATTCACAATTACCGACCCTGTGCTGGCCCTGAACCTGCTCAGTCAGGACACCGACACCAACCTCTTGGCGAATCCACGCATTCGAGTCAAAAACCGTGAGAAAGCCAAGATACACGTGGGGGATCGTATCCCTGTACTTACCAGTGTCGCCAATGCTACTGGCTTTGTATCCCAATCCGTCACTTATATCGAAGTCGGGATTAAACTGGATGTAGAGCCGACAGTGCTGCTGCAGGATCAAGTCGCCATCAAGGTTGGCTTGGAAGTCAGCAACCAGACCGACCAAGTGAGAACCAGCTCTGGTACTTTGACCTATACTATAGGCACACGTAATGCCAGCACGATGCTGAGACTCAAAGATGGCGAAACTCAGGCGCTGGCAGGACTGTTCCGCGACGATGCCCAAACCATTACAAACCGGGTACCTGGTTTGGGCAATATACCGCTACTGGGACGCCTGTTCTCCGCCAAGAATACCGATAACCGCAAGAAAGAAATCGTACTGCTGATCACACCACGCATACTCAGCAACATTTCTCCGCAAAAAGCCATTTACACCAGCTTCCCTTCCGGAATAGACAACAACCGCAGCAACACTCGTAGTAACAATCGCTCGGAGTCTTCTAATTCATCTTCCAGTAGTGCGGCAAACAGCCTGCCAGCAGTGGATAGTCAGCAGCTTGAACGTCAAAAGGCAGACAAAGCATTTGCTGACTCTCTTGCGCAGCCGGTAAACGATGCCTCGAACCCCGGCTATACCGCCCCCAGCCCTTAAGAAGCCAATGAAATCGCAAGGATTTACGCTAATAGAACTGGTGGTCACTCTGGCTATTCTAGCCATGATAGCTAGTGCCGCCGCGCCGGTATTGCAACTGTCTATCAAGCGCTCCAAGGAGCAGGAGTTAAAACGGTCGCTGTGGCAAATCAGGGATGCCATTGACGCCTACAAACAGGCCACGACTGATGGTTTGATCAAGCTGGAACCAGGGCAAAGCGGCTACCCGGCATCTCTCAAGGTACTAGTCACTGGCGTAGAAAATATCAAGGACCCCAAAAAGAAACGCCTGTATTTTTTGCGGCGAATTCCACGTGACCCTTTTACCGAGAACCCGGAACTAAGCAATGAAGAGACATGGGGTAAACGCAGTTATGCAAGCTCATTTGAAGAGCCGCAGGAAGGCAGTGACGTATACGATGTATTTTCTCGTTCTAATAGCATCGGGCTTGACGGCCAAGCATATCGGGAATGGTAATGCATAAGTTCAACGTCAGATTTGGATTCACCCTGATAGAAGTGCTGGTAGTACTGAGCATTGTCGCCACGCTGCTGACACTGGTTTCACCAAGATACTTTGAAATTATTACGCGCTCCAAGGAAACCACGCTCAAGCACGACCTCCTGAATATCCGTGATGCAATCGACAAGTTTTATTCCGATAACAATTATTATCCAGACTCGCTGGAGCAGCTGGTAGATCGTAAATATCTACGCGGCATGCCGGAAGATCCAATCACAGAAAGTACTCAGACCTGGATAACCGTGCCACCCCCGGACCAAGCGGCAAAAGGGCTGTTATATGACATCCGTAGTGGTTCTGAAGAAGTAGCAATGGATGGCAGCTTGTATGCGGAATGGTAAGGTCAGAGCGTACCTGTCAGGTTTCAGTTTCATTGGCTTGCTGATCATGCTTTTCATCATCGGGCTGGCGTTGGCTGAAGCAGGTGCTTTATATAGTCAGGAGCGAAAAAGAGAAAGGGAAAAAGAGTTATTGAAAATCGGAGATCAGTTCAGGATTGCGATTGGCCGCTACTACAACGAAAGTCCGGGACTAGTAAAACAATACCCGCCTGATTTGCAGGCTTTGCTTAAAGATAATCGTGGCCCACAGCCCAAGCGTTATCTACGCCGAATTCCCAGAGACCCTATCAATAACAGCGAGATATGGGGAACCGTGCTGTCCGGTGAGGGTGGCATCATGGGTATTTACAGCTCCGCCGCTGGCAAACCCCTGAAAACCAGTAATTTCAGACCTATCTACAAATCGTTTGAAAATAAGCAGAATTATTCAGATTGGAGATTCACCTACTCTAATCGAGCGCCAATCCAGGCAGTAACAGTCAGATAAAACTTATGGAAACTTTCAGCTACTAGCACTCTCTAATCGTGAGTGCTAAAATCATTTTCATGAGAGAGAACCCATATATGAGTAATGCCTTAACGATTCCTTCTGTTTCTGCGCTGGATAGTCTTGATCAGTACATGCGTACGATCAAATCTTTCCCTGTGCTCACTGCAGAGGAAGAGCACGATCTGGCAACTCGCCTCAAGAAACACAATGACCTCGAAGCAGCGAAAAGCTTGATTG
>CAYXMC010000043.1:0-9610 GCA_964466095.1 uncultured Methylophilaceae bacterium
AATAGTGTGCCGAGGTCTTGTCTGGCGTGCTGATTCAAGGGCTCTGCCATCGGCGCTCTCGCGACTAGAAGCTGCGGTTAACCGAAAACTCGGCAAGCTTGATCAATGCCATGTGAAAGTCGGATGCAGGCAGATGGCTGATAGCGCGACAGCCGATCTCCGCTTCATTTCTGGCTAGCGCTTTGACATGTTCCAGTGCGCCCGTCTCGTGCACGGCTTTGATGACGGCAGGAAGTTCTTCGAGGCCGCCATTTTCGATGGCATGGCGTATGGTGGCAGCCTGTTGCTGGTTACCGTTGCGCATGGCATATAACAGGGGTAGTGTGGGTTTGCCTTCTGCAAGGTCGTCTCCCAGATTTTTGCCAATTTCGTTGCTGTCACCACTTAAATCCAGCACATCGTCAATCAATTGGAAGGCCGTGCCAAGTCGCATGCCATATTCCGCCATGGCCTGCTCATCGGTCTCGGATGCATTACATATGATCGCGCCAAGTCGCGTAGCTGCTTCAAACAGCTTTGCGGTCTTGTAGTGAATTACCTTGAGGTAGGCTTCGTCGGTGACATCGGCATCATGTACATTCAATAATTGCAGCACTTCGCCTTCAGCAATAATGTTGGTGGCTTCTGCCAGCACTTCCATGACCTTCATGTTGCCGACATTGACCATCATCTGAAATGCACGTGAGTAGATAAAGTCGCCCACCAGTACGCTGGCCGCATTGCCGAAAAGTGTGTTGGCCGTGGCTTGACCGCGACGCATGGCAGATTCATCAACTACATCATCATGCAGCAGAGTGGCGGTGTGAATGAACTCGACCACGGCTGCCAGCTCGTGGTGATGTGGCTGTACCTTGCCGAATACGCCAGCAGAAAGTAAAACCAGTGCTGGACGCAATCGCTTGCCACCACTATTTAATATATAGTCTGCAACCTGATTGACCAGTACTACATCTGAATGCAGGGATTTGCGGATGACAGCGTCAACAGCCTGCATGTCATGGGCGATGCGGGATTGTATGAATTCTAGAGACACGGTAGTAAGGCTAGGAAATGATGCTTAAATTTTACCATAGCCACGCCCATGCCTTGTTGATGAGTTTATGCTCGTAAAACCGATATTTGCATTTGCTTTCCATGATTATTTACGTATAATGCGCGATTCATTTGAATATGCGTAGCGAACGAGGCTAATCATGTATGCAGTCATCAAAACCGGCGGAAAGCAATATCGCGTAGCCGCTGGCGATAAGCTAAAGGTAGAAAAGTTAATTGGTGATGTTGGTTCTGACATCACTATTGATCAGGTATTAATGGTCGCTGATGGCGACAACGTAACTATTGGTTCCCCAGTAGTTAAGGGTGCGAGTGTCAAGGCTAAGGTGGTTGCACACGGCCAAGGCGACAAGGTTCTGATTTTCAAGATGCGTCGTCGTAAGCACTATCGCAAGACTCAAGGTCATCGTCAGGATTTCACCGAAATCCAGATCGAGAAAATTGCTGCTAAGTAAGGACTAGAAAATGGCACATAAAAAAGCAGGCGGTAGTTCCCGTAACGGTCGCGACTCACAAGCCAAGCGCCTTGGCGTTAAGGCTTACGGTGAGCAATTTGTTTCAGCTGGTAGCATCATTGTTCGTCAGCGCGGCACACGTATGCACGCTGGTGAAAACGTAGGCATGGGCAAGGATCACACCTTGTACGCCAAGGTTGATGGTGTGGTGGCATTCAGCGTGAAAGGTGCTTTGCGCCGCAAGCTGGTTAGCGTCGTTCCAGCTTAATCACGACACCCCAATATAAAAAGCCCTATCAGCTGGTAGGGCTTTTTTGTTTTAATCGGACAAGATCGCTATGAAATTTATCGACGAAGCCACTATCAAGGTATACGCCGGGGACGGCGGTAATGGCGTTGCGACTTTTCGCCGTGAAAAATATGAGCCCATGGGTGGCCCGAGTGGTGGCGATGGCGGTCATGGCGGTTCCATTTATATCGAGGCTGATCGTAACCTGAACACGCTGGTTGACTATCGTTATACCCGTGTCTTTCGCGCTCAGCGCGGTGAAAATGGACGCGGCTCAGATTGTTATGGAGCCGGTGGCGAAGATATGGTGCTTCGCGTACCTGTCGGTACCGTAGTCAGCGACAAGGCCAGTGAACAGATGCTGGTTGACCTGTCGGCTCATGGCCAACGTGCTTTGCTGGCCAAAGGCGGTAAGGGTGGTCTCGGTAATATTCATTTTAAATCCAGTATCAATCGCGCTCCGCGTCAATGTACCAAGGGCGAACCAGGTGAAGAGTTCGAGCTTTATCTGGAGCTAAAAGTATTGGCAGATGTTGGTCTGCTTGGTATGCCAAATGCAGGCAAATCTACTTTTATCCGTTCAGTCTCTGCTGCCAAGCCCAAAGTGGCGGATTATCCATTTACTACTTTGCATCCCAATCTTGGTGTGGTGCGGGTGGATGCTAACCGCAGTTTTGTGATTGCAGACATCCCCGGCCTGATCGAAGGTGCAGCTGAGGGCGCTGGTCTCGGACATCAGTTTTTACGTCATCTGGCACGTACCCGCTTGTTGCTGCATATCGTGGACATCGCCCCGTTTGACGAAGCTGTAGATCCCGTGCAAGAAGCTAAGGCTATCGTGCAAGAGCTGAAAAAATATGATGAAGAGCTCTACAGCAAACCGCGCTGGCTGATTCTTAACAAGGTGGATATGCTGGAAGACAGCAAGGCTGTTGTTGATAAATTTATCAAAGACTATGGCTGGAAAGGCCCTTGTTTCGCTATTTCAGCGATCAGCGGTATGGGGTGCAAGGAGCTGACCTACGCCATCATGGAGCATATCGAAGCTGCTCGCGCTGAGGAAAATAACGGGGAAGGTAATGACGTCTCTGCTGCTTGATGCCAAGTGTATTGTTGCCAAGGTTGGTTCCAGTCTGGTTACCAATAATGGTGAGGGCTTGGATCGTGCTGCACTGGCGGCATGGGCTGCCCAGATTGCGCAACTGGTCAAAAATGGCAAGCAAGTGGTACTCGTATCCAGTGGCGCTGTAGCAGAAGGCATGCAACGATTGGGATGGAATAAGCGCCCAACAGCGGTGAATGAATTGCAGGCAGCTGCAGCGGTTGGTCAGATGGGTTTGGTGCAGATGTATGAGTCCTGCTTTGCCGAGCATGGGCTGCATACGGCACAGGTGTTACTGACTCATGATGACTTGGCAGACCGCAAGCGCTACCTTAACGCACGCAGTACACTGCGCACCTTGTTGTCATTGGGCGTGATTCCGATCATCAATGAAAACGATACCGTAGTGACGGATGAAATCCGTTTTGGGGATAACGATACCTTGGGTTCCTTAGTCGCCAATTTGATAGAGGCGGATGCGCTGGTGATATTGACCGATCAATCCGGTCTTTATTCGGCAGACCCAAGGAAGAATCCAGATGCCCGCTTTATTCAGCACGCAACAGCTGGTGATCCCGAGTTGGAGAAGATGGCTGGCGGTGCAGGCAGTAGCATCGGCAGTGGTGGCATGTTGACCAAGATATTGGCTGCCAAGCGTGCAGCGCGTAGTGGCGCACATACTGTGATTGCCTCAGGCCGCGAGAAGGATGTGCTTGTGCGTCTTGCAAATGGTGAAGCAATAGGCACCCATTTGAAGGCGGAGCAGTTCAAGACCGTTGCCAAGAAGCAATGGATGGCCGACCATTTGCGTGTAACTGGACGTGTAACACTGGATGCTGGGGCTGTAAAAGTATTGCAGCAGGATGGCAAGAGTTTGTTGCCTATCGGTGTGCTTGCGCTGGAAGGTAGCTTTGAGCGTGGCGATGTAGTTGCATGTATGGATGAGCAAGGGCGTGAAATCGCACGTGGTCTGGTGAATTACAATGCTGCTGAAACGGCACGTATCCTGCGTAAGCCTAGCAGTGAGATTGAGAATATTCTTGGTTATGTGGATGAGCAGGAGCTTATCCATAGAGACAACCTGATTTTGTTGTAATAACAGCAATCCTTGTAAAGGAATAGTGATGGCGAATACGCAAGCACAAGTAGCAATTATCATGGGGTCTGATAGTGACTGGCCAGTGATGAAAGCCGCTGCACAGATGCTGGCAGATTTTGGCGTAGCTTATGATGCACGTGTTGTTTCGGCGCATCGTACTCCGGACCTGATGTTTGAGTTTGCCGAGAATGCAGAGGCCAGTGGCTATAAGGTGATTATTGCTGGTGCTGGTGGTGCAGCGCACTTGCCTGGCATGGTGGCAGCCAAAACCACGCTGCCTGTGTTGGGTGTACCTGTACCTTCCAAGCACTTGCAGGGGCATGACTCACTGCTTTCCATCGTGCAGATGCCCAAGGGCATCCCGGTTGCTACCTTCGCAATCGGCGAGGCAGGTGCTGCTAACGCAGGGTTGTTTGCTGCCTCCATATTGGCTACAGCAGATGCAGCGCTGGCAGCAAAGCTGGCAACTTTCCGCGCCAAGCAAACAGACAAGGTCTTATCCATGGAGCTTGCAGACAAGCCTTGATAGGCGCACTGAACAGATTGACAGAGTAGAACTTTTGATGGGGTTTGAACTTGAGCGATAAGAAAATTTTACCTCCAGCCATGCTGGGCATGCTGGGTGGCGGTCAATTAGGCCGCTTTTTTGTGATTGCTGCTCATGAAATGGGCTATAAAGTCACTGTTCTGGACCCAGATAAAAACAGTCCGGCTGGCAAGATTGCTGATGTGCACTTGTGTGCGGCCTATGATGATCTCTCGGCATTGGATCAAATGGCTAAAAGTTGTGAGGCAGTGACTACCGAGTTTGAAAATGTGCCTGCAAGTACATTGGATTATCTTGCCCAAACCCGTATTGTCAGCCCGGCTGGAGCCTCAGTGGCGATTGCCCAGAATCGTGTGCTGGAAAAGAATTTTATTCGTGAATCTGGCTTGCCGGTGGCGCCGTTTGTGGTGGTCAATCAGCCGGCAGACTTGCCTATTGACGGCGATGAAATTTATCCAGCAATCCTTAAAGTGGCTCGTTTTGGTTATGACGGCAAAGGGCAGGCACGGGTTAAAACTCGCGCGGAAGCAGAGGCTGCATTTGCCAGCTTTAAACATGAGACATGTGTTCTGGAAAAGATGCTCAAGCTGGATTACGAGGTATCAGTTGTGCTGGCACGTGATGCGGCTGGCAACGTAGCCGCCTTTCCAACAGCAGAAAATCAGCACCTTAACGGTATTTTGGATGTCAGCATTGTGCCGGCCCGCGGCGAGCAAGTTGTTCGTGACGAGGCGCAAAAGTTAGCCATCAAGGTGGCTGAAAAGTTGAATTATATTGGTGTGCTGGGAGTGGAGTTCTTTGTCTGTGATGGGCAGTTGCTGGTCAATGAAATGGCGCCGCGCCCACATAACTCGGGCCACTACACCATAGATGCCTGTGTGACTAATCAATTTGAACAGCAGGTGCGCGTTATGACTCGCCTGCCTTTGGGTAGCCCGCGGTTGCATAGCAACGCAGTGATGGTGAATATTTTGGGCGATAGCTGGAAGCATGGTGAACCAGCTTGGGACAAAGCGTTTACCGAGAACTCCCTGAAATTGCATTTGTACGGTAAGCATGAAGCCAGACCCGGACGTAAAATGGGTCATTTCACTGTGATTGGTGAAAATGCCCAGAAGGTTTTGGCAGATGCGATGCAGGCGCGTGCTGATCTGGGTGTTGGTGAGTAATACTGATAGATCTGCCTGCTGCCGTTATCAGTGGCAGGCAATAAAAAAGCCGAACATCAAGTTCGGCTTTTTTATTAATGCTATGGAACTTAGGCCATTGCCTTGATAGAGGCGCTCAAGCGGCTCTTGTGGCGTGCTGCCTTGTTCTTGTGAATGATGTTTTTGTCAGCAATACGATCAATCACGCTCACGTTTTCACTGTAAACGGTTTGTGCCGCAGCTTTGTCACCAGCTTCAACCGCTTTGATGATCTTCTTGATCGCGGTGCGCAAGGTAGAACGCAAGCTGGCGTTGTGGGCGCGTTGCTTTACTGCTTGACGGGCGCGTTTTCTCGCCTGTGCGCTATTTGCCATGACTAATTCCTAAATGAGTTACAAAATTCGAAGCCGCGCATATTAACTTTTTTATTCCAGAATTGCAAGGCGTTTTATTGACTTGCCATGCTAAAATCATATTTTATTTTCTCAACGAATCAACCACAACCCGCCTCGATGAATTTACTCAAAGCATTAGCCGCTGTTGGCAGTATGACATTCATTTCCAGGTTGCTGGGTTTTGTACGGGACACCCTGATTGCACGGGTGTTTGGTGCCGGGGTCTATACCGATGCATTTTTCGTTGCTTTCAAGATTCCCAACCTCTTGCGCCGTATTTCTGCTGAAGGTGCGTTTTCGCAGGCATTCGTCCCCATTCTTGCGGAATACAAAAATCAGCGTACACATGAACAGACTCATGATTTGATCAACCATGTGGCAACCCTGTTGGGCTTGTTCCTAGTGGTTGTCACTATTATTGGCATGCTGGCCGCCCCTTGGGTTGTTTATGTTAGTGCTCCTGGCTTTACTGCAGATCAGGCCAAGTTCCAGATCACCATAGAGCTGCTGCGCATTACTTTCCCTTACATATTTTTCATTTCGCTAGTGTCACTGGCAGGTGGTGTCCTTAATACTTACGGGCGCTTTTCCGTGCCGGCTTTTACGCCAGTCTGGCTGAATATTGCTTTCATAGTGGCAGCCTTGTTCTTTGCTCCATACTTCACTCCGCCAGTCAAAGTGCTGGCATGGGCTGTGTTCTTTGGTGGCGTGCTGCAATTGCTGTATCAATTGCCTTACCTGCGTCAGGTTGGTTTGATCCCGCGCTTCAGCCTTAATCTGCAGGATGAAGGCGTATGGCGTATTCTCAAGTTGATGGGCCCGGCCATTTTCGGCGTCTCGATTGCGCAGATTTCCTTGCTCATCAACACCATTTTTGCCTCTTTTTTGGAAACTGGCAGTGTTTCATGGCTCTATTACGCTGATCGCCTGATGGAGTTTCCTACCGGTATTCTTGGTGTAGGTCTGGGTACGATATTGCTACCCAGTCTTTCTAAATCTTATGCAGACAAGACTGATGGCGAATATTCCGAGCTGCTGGATTGGGGTTTGCGCCTGAGTTTCCTTCTGGCCTTGCCTGCTGCTGTTGCCTTGGCTGTGCTGGCGGTGCCGCTGGTATCCAGCCTGTTTCATTATGGAGCCTTTGGTGACCATGATGTACTGATGACGCAACAGGCATTGGTGGCTTATAGTCTTGGCTTGTTGGGACTGATCATGGTCAAGGTACTTGCACCTGCTTTTTATTCGCGTCAGGACATCAAAACCCCGGTCAAGATTGCGATAGTCACCCTCATCGCTACACAGCTCATGAACCTTGCGTTCATCGGCCCATTCAAGCATGCCGGGCTTGCGCTGGCCATTGGTCTGGGTGCCTGTATGAACGCATTGGCGCTCTATTATTCTTTGCGCAAGGCCGATATCTACAAGCCCCAGCCCGGCTGGATATTGTTCCTCTTCAAGCTATTGATAGCTGTAGCAGCCATGGCTTTTGCCCTCTGCTATTGCAAGGGCGAGAGCGCTGCGTGGCTGCAATATGGCATGGTGACCAAGCTGACTAACCTGAGCGGCCTGCTTGTGCTGGGAGCTTCAGTATATTTTGCTGCCTTATGGGTACTGGGTTTCCGGTTAAAGGATTTCACCCGCCGTGTGAGTGTGTAGGCATATGCAGGTTTTTCGACATTTTCCAGAGCAGGGCAGCGCACCCAGTGTAGTGGCCATTGGTAATTTCGATGGTGTACACCTTGGTCATCAGGCTTTGCTGCAGGCCTTGATAGATGCTGCCAAGCAAAAACAGATGCGCTCTGCGGTGATGACCTTTGAGCCGCATCCGCGCGAATTTTTTACACCGGACAAGGCGCCAGCTCGGTTGGCTTCATTGCGTGAGAAGCTGGAATGGTTCAGTGATATTGGGGTGGAGTTGGCATATGTCTGCCACTTCAGTCAGAGATTCGCGCAACTGAGTGCTGAGGATTTCATGCAGAAAGTGCTGCGTGATTCACTGAACGCGCAAGCTGTGCTGGTGGGAGATGACTTCCGTTTTGGCGCTGGTCGTCGAGGTGGTATCGCAGATTTTGCGCAGGCCGGCTTCGAGCTGCTGACCCAGCCACAAGTGAATCTGGATGGGGTGCGTGTCTCCAGCACTGCAGTGCGTGACGCCCTGGCTGCAGGGCAATTAGATCAGGCTGCGCGCTTGCTGGGGCGGCCTTACAGCATTAGTGGCAAGATTGTTCATGGCAAAAAACTGGGGCGTCAACTGGGTTTTCCCACGGCTAATATCCATATGCGCCATGAGCGGCCTGCACTGACCGGGGTCTATGCGGTAAAATTGGATGGTTTGCCCAGTGTTGCCAATCTTGGTGTGCGGCCAACGATTGCTGGTACCCCAAGATTGACGCTGGAAGTGCATGTGCTGGACTACAGTGGTGATCTTTATGGTCGGCATGTGCATGTGCAGTTTCTGCACAAGATACGTGAAGAGATGAAATTCCCCGGGCTGGATGCGCTGAAAGCGCAGATCGCCGCAGACGCAGTAGCGGCAAGAGATTATTTTAGAAAAGCTGAAACATTGGTATGAGTGACCAACAATACAAACTGAATCTTCCCGAGACCCCCTTCCCTATGCGTGGGGATTTGTCCAAGCGCGAGCCAGCCTGGCTGAAAGCCTGGCAAGACAAAAAGGTATACGAGCGCATCCGCAAGGCACGCAAAGGTGCCAAGAAATTCATCCTGCATGACGGCCCCCCGTATGCCAATGGTGATATTCATATCGGTCATGCGGTGAATAAGATTCTTAAGGACATCATCGTCAAATCAAAAACCATGAGTGGTTTTGATGCGCCCTACGTGCCGGGTTGGGATTGCCATGGCTTGCCGATTGAGCTGGTAGTAGAGAAGAACCATGGCAAGAATATTGAGCCTGCCAAGTTCCGCGAGCTATGTCGTGCCTATGCCGCCGAGCAGGTTGAGAAGCAGAAGAAAGACTTCATCCGCCTCGGCGTGTTGGGTGATTGGGATCATCCCTACCTGACCATGGATTTCAAGACCGAGGCCGACATCATGCGCGCCTTGGGAGATATCTATAAAAATGGTTATCTCTATCAGGGCAGCAAGCCGGTGCACTGGTGTGTGGATTGTGGTTCTGCGCTGGCTGAAGCCGAAGTGGAATATGAAGATGTGAACTCACCGGCAATCGATGTGGGTTTCAAATTCGTCGATAACGTAGCCCTGAGTAAGGCATTCGGCGTGGCAGTCAATGGCGATGCTTATGCCGTGATCTGGACGACTACGCCTTGGACCTTGCCTGCTAATCAAGCCGTCAGCGTACACCCAGAACTGAATTACGAACTGGTACAGACCAGCAAGGGTCTGCTGATATTGGTACATGAGCTGGTAGAAGCAACGCTCAAGCGCTACGGTGAAGAAAACGCGCAATTGTTGGCGAGCGCGACTGGCGCAGCCTTAAAAGGCTTGTTGCTACAGCACCCGTTTGATAATCGCCAAGTGCCGGTTATCACTGGTGAACAT
>CAYXMC010000044.1:0-9504 GCA_964466095.1 uncultured Methylophilaceae bacterium
CCGATATCCCGGGAACTCATGGGGCATAGAACCCATATCGCATGAACCTTGAACGTTGTTCTGTCCACGCAGTGGATTTACACCAACACCCTCACGACCGATATTCGCAGTGGCCATGGCTAAGTTGGCAATCCCCATAACAGTAGTGGACCCCTGACTATGCTCTGTTACACCGAGACCATAATAAATCGCAGCATTTCCGCCAGTAGCATATAAACGTGCAGCCTCTCTCACCAGCTGAGCTGGTACACCAGTCTCCTTTTCCATCGCTTCGGGAGAGTTTTCCGGTTTGGCTGCGAAATCACGCCAAGCTATGTAGGAATCTAGCTCGCAACGCTCACGCACGAACTCTTCGTTGACCAAACCCTCAGTAACAATAACGTGAGAAATTGCCGAAATAATGGCAACATTCGTACCAGGACGCAGCTTCAGATGGTAATCAGCTTTGACGTGGGCAGATGAAACCAGATCAATCTCGCGTGGATCGATCACGATCAGTTTTGCGCCCTGACGCAGGCGGCGCTTCATTTGCGACCCGAATACCGGGTGGCCATCCGTTGGGTTTGCACCCATCACCAGAATCACGTCAGATTTCATAACCGAGTCAAAAGTCTGAGTACCTGCAGATTCACCCAAAGTCTGCTTCAGGCCATAGCCAGTGGGCGAATGGCATACACGGGCACAAGTATCGACATTGTTGCTACCGAATACTGCACGCACCAGTTTCTGTACAACATAGACTTCTTCATTCGTACAGCGAGACGAAGTAATACCGCCTACAGAATCCTTGCCATATTTTGACTGGATACGCTTGATCTCGCTGGCAGCATAGTTGATTGCCTCATCCCATGAAACTTCTGTCCAGGCATCATGAATGCTCTTGCGTATCATTGGTTTGGTAATACGGTCTTTATGGGTAGCATACCCCCATGCAAAACGCCCCTTGACACAGGAATGGCCATGGTTGGCACCACCATTCTTGCTTGGAACCATACGTACAACCTGCTCACCCTTCATTTGCGCATCGAAAGAGCAACCAACACCGCAATAAGCACAAGTGGTAGTAATTGAGTGGTCTGGAACCCCATGATCCACTACAGTTTTTTCAATCAGGGTAGCCGTTGGGCAAGCCTGCACACAGGCACCACAAGACACACACTCAGAGTCCATAAAGTTTGTGATGCCGGAAGCCACCTTGGATTCAAAACCACGCCCTTGTATGGTAAGTGCAAAAGTGCCTTGAGTTTCTTCACAGGCACGGACACAACGGGAGCAAACGATACATTTAGAAGGGTCAAACTGGAAATACGGGTTGGAAGTGTCTTTCTCTGACTTTAGGTGATTCTCACCTTCGTAACCATAACGCACTTCTCGCAGGCCAACTGCACCAGCCATATCCTGCAACTCGCAATCGCCATTGGTGGCGCAAGTCAGACAATCCAGCGGGTGATCTGAAATATATAACTCCATGACTCCACGGCGGATATCCGCAAGTTTCGGAGTTTGTGTATGCACCTTGAGACCTTCGGCAACAGGTGTTGTACAAGATGCAGGAAAGCCACGACGACCTTCTATTTCGACCAGACACAAGCGACAAGAGCCAAAAGGCTCAAGGCTATCTGTTGCACATAACTTGGGGACACCGATACCAGCCACCATTGCAGCATGCATGATGGATACACCTTCATTGACTGTTATCTGAGTGCCGTCAATTTCCAGAGTGACTTTCTTGTCAGAATCGACTGCCGGGGTTCCGTAATCTTTTTGGTCCATGTCTTTCTCCTAGTCCTTATATCAGGCCGCTTGCTCTTTATTGGCAAGTCCAAAGTCTTCCGGGAAATGATTGATTGCACTCAATACTGGGTAAGGTGTCATCCCCCCCAATGCGCATAGCGAGCCATTTAACATGGTGTCGCTCAAATCCCGAACCAGTGCAATATTTTTTGCATGGTCTTTGCCCGATATAATCTTATCCATCACTTCAATCCCACGCGTCGAACCAATACGGCAAGGCGTGCATTTGCCGCAAGACTCAATTGCGCAGAACTCGAAAGCATATCTGGCCATTTTGGCCATATCCACGGTGTCGTCAAAAGCCACAATACCGCCGTGTCCCAACACCGCCCATATCTCGCTGAACTTCTCGTAGTCCAGCGGTGTATCAAACTGCGATTCCGGCAAATAAGCCCCCAAGGGGCCACCCACCTGAACAGCACGTATCGGCCTGCCACTAGCTGAGCCGCCACCATAATCGTAAAGCAACTCGCGCAGGGTTACGCCAAAGGCCTTTTCCACTAGGCCGCACTGCTTGAGGTTACCTGCCAGCTGAATAGGCAGGGTGCCGCGTGAGCGACCCATGCCGTAATCACGATAGTATTCTGCACCTTTGTCCAGAATGATGGGAATCGTAGCTAAAGATATGACATTATTAACAATTGTTGGTTTCCCAAACAGGCCCTCGATCGCTGGCAATGGTGGCTTGAAACGCACCAGACCGCGTTTTCCTTCCAGACTTTCAAGCAGGGAAGTTTCCTCACCGCAAACGTAAGCTCCGGCTGCACGGCGCACCTCCAGATCAAAATGCTTGCCACTACCAAGTATGTTTTCACCCAGATATCCGGCAGCATAGGCATTGGCAATAGCCGAATTGAGCACTTCTAGCGCATGAGGGTATTCCGAACGAAGGTATATATAGCCTTGCGTCGCCCCCACGGCAATACCAGCAATGGTCATACCTTCAACCAGGACTAAGGGATCACCTTCCATGATCATTCGATCAGAATAGGTGCCAGAATCGCCTTCATCTGCATTGCAAACGACATATTTTTGTTCGGCCACACAATCGAGCACAGTCTTCCACTTGATGCCAGTAGGAAAAGCAGCGCCACCGCGACCACGCAGGCCAGAATCTGTCACTTGCTGAACGACTTCTGCCCCTGTCAACTTGAGTGCAGCACGCAAGCCTTTATAACCTTCATGCGCAATGTAATCTTCCACCGAAACCGGATCAACAATACCGACGCGCGCAAATGTCAGACGCTCTTGTTTCTTCAACCAGGCAATTTCTTCAGTCAAACCAAGCTTGAGTGCATGGTCACCACCAGTATGGAATCCGCTATCAAAAAGACCAGCAACATCTTTAGCCAATACCGGACCATAAGCTATACGACCCCGCTCAGTCTCAACCTCAACCAATGGCTCCAGCCAGTAGAGGCCTCGTGAGCCATTGCGTACCAGCTTGATATCTATATTGCGTTTTGCTGCTTCCAGTTGAATCGCAATCGCAGTTTTCTCTGCTCCCATGGATAAAGCGCTGGAATCGCGAGGAACATAAATCTTGATACTCATGATGCACTTCTCGCTTCTGCAATAATTTCATCAATAGAGGCTTTACTGACGCGACCATGGATTTCATCATCCATCATGATGGCCGGGGAGAGTGCACAATTTCCCAGACAGTAAACTGGCTCAAGGCTGATTGCGCCATCTGCAGTCGTACCGTGATAGTCGATACCCAAACTACTTTTAATGTGTGTCTCCAAGCCATCACATCCCATTGCCTGACAGGATTCCGCGCGACAAACCTGCAGTACATGCTTACCTGTCGGATGAGTACGGAAGTGGTGATAAAAGCTGACTACCCCGTGCACTTCTGCCACCGAGAGATTGAGTGCTTTTGAAATTGGTGCGTAACTTTCCTGCGGAATGTAGCCAATGTCGTCCTGAATCGCGTGCAATAAGGGCATTAATGCCCCAGGCACTGATTTGTATGCGTGAATATGCTTATCTAGTCTGGCGAACAGATCATTCGCGGTAATGCTTTCTTGCACAATCTCTCCTAGGCATCTAATAATTTTTACAATTTATTTACATATTGTATCAAGCATTTTATAAATTGCATCATCTTTAATTTGTAATAAAAGTAAAAAAAGTTTAATTTTATTACTTAATTCCAAGTTTTTTTGCCTTGCGATATACCGTCGCCCGACTCAAACCCAATTCTCCAGCCACTGCAGCTATATTGCCCCGGTGATGAGACAAGGCTTTTTTGATGAGCATCGCCTCAGCATCAGCAAGATTGATAATCTTTTCTGGCTCTTGGTTGGACACAAAATCTGCAGAATAAATCTGTTGTTCGGCATCTTCCACAAAATCCTCAGGCAAGTGCTCCAGGCTGATCTTGTTGCTATCCATGAATATCAATGCAGACCGCAAAACATGCTCCAACTGCCGAACGTTTCCGCGCCACGGATGAGATCGCATGACAGATAGCGCCTTAGCATCAATTATTACATCGGACTTATTCAATTTATCTTTAAGAATAACGCGGATAATTCCCTCTAAATCAGTCCTTTCACGCAAAGCAGGAAGCTTCAGGCGAAGACCATTTAATCGATAATACAAATCCTCACGAAACTCGCCATTTGCCACCTTCTCTTTCAGCCTGCAATTAGTCGCTGAAATAATCGCAATATCTACAGGTATTGCCTTGGCGCCGCCAAGCGGACTAACTTCACGTTCCTGAATCACGCGCAACAGACGAGCTTGCAGGGCCAGCGGCATCTCACCTACTTCATCCAGAAACAAGGTTCCGCCATGCGCCTGCTGTACCCGACCGACCGCCCCGCGACGTCTTGATCCAGTAAAAGCACCTTCTTCGTGACCAAAAAGCTCGGACTCAATCAGACCTTCCGGTATGGCCGCACAGTTGATAGCCACAAAAGCACCATGTTTGCGTTGACCTGATTCATGGATGGCTCGAGCCAGCATTTCCTTGCCAGTGCCTGTCTCGCCTTCTATCAAAATAGGTAGATCATGACCTATTGCCATCTTGGCCTTCTCTATGACTTTACTCATGGCAGCATCGCCATGGTTAAGCAAATCTAATGGTGATAGCCTCTTGCTTGGCGCTTCATCGGGCAGGCTACTTGGCACCCTATCGGGGAGGACATAAGAACTCGGGTCTGCCTTGGCAAACAATTGCACCCCATTATGCATAGTCAGGCGCAGACTCTGGAATGGCGTCTTCTTGCGTGCGTTACTCAAAAATGCTTCCAGTGTCATCTCAAATAGACTGTCGAACTGCATATCGAAACTTGTATTCTGTTTGATACCCAATTGAAATGCGCCACTGCGATTAATAGCCTTGAGCAGGCCATTGGCACTGAACACTGCAATCCCCTCCCATAATGTGCCAATAAACTCAGCCCGACTATGAAAGCGAATCACCACATCTTCAAGAAAATCGACATTAAACAACCGATTCTCGATCATTTGCGCCGACATACGTACCAGCGCCATCGTATGCTCTTGAGGCTGCCGGTGATCCCCTGAGATATCCAACACCCCGACTACACTGCCATACGGGTCAAGAATGGGTGCTGCCGAACAATTTAGAAAAGCATTCTGTTCCACATAGTGTTCAGCTCCCATTACAAATACTGGCGTTTTTTCGACTAGCGCAGTGCCAATAGCATTGGTGCCCGTTACCTCTTCCCGCCAAGATACACCCGGTTGCAAAGCCACCCTCTCTGCTTTACTCATAAAGCCGGGGTCTCCTACAGCGTGCAGAATGGTCCCTTCAGCATCGCCGAGCACCACCATGCTCTGTGTACCCGTGATATGGGTATGTAGATTCTCCATCTCCGCTTCAGATTGTGTCAGCAACTGATAATTTTTTTCTCGCAACTCATTTAGCACACCAACTGTTGCTGGCTCGAAACGGGGATTGCTGTCTATGGGCATACCCGTCTTGATACAACGCTCCCAGGAACGATGGATAGATTCTGGTAATAAGCCATCTGGCACTTCCCCATTACCAAGAAAATGTTCTTTGGCTGTACGTATCTGATGCAGATACTTGGAATGTTTCATCACTCGCCCCACTGTTTCAATTTGAAAATATCACTGTTTCAATTTGATACTAATGTATACATCTGTTTTATACAAGACACAAAAAATCTTTTAAATTCATTAGCTAATAAAACATAAATTTTCAGGCATGCATCATGCTATCTATGCTTCACCATTTAAAAACCGTCAGCATCCAAGCTGCACGATAAATATCTAGGAGATAGAAGCATGTTAGAAAGTCTGCGCAAGTTAGGCGTAACCATCCCTTACAAGTCTCAGTACGATAACTTCATTGGTGGCAAATGGGTTGCCCCAGTGAAAGGTGAATACTTTGACGTCATTTCCCCGATTACCGGTCTGCCATACACCAAGGCTGCCCGCTCCAGCGCAGAAGACGTTGAATTGGCACTGGATGCAGCTCACGCCGCGGCTGACAAATGGGGTAAGACCTCAGTAACCGAGCGTGCTAACCTGTTGTTAAAGATTGCTGACCGCATCGAAGCCAATCTGGAACTCATTGCAACAGCGGAAACCGTAGATAACGGCAAACCTATCCGCGAAACCATCAACGCCGATATTCCATTGGCTGCAGATCACTTCCGCTACTTTGCCGGTGCACTGCGCGCTCAGGAAGGTGCAATCAGCGAACTGGACGAAAACACCGTTGCCTATCACTTCCATGAACCGCTGGGCGTTGTCGGCCAAATCATTCCATGGAACTTCCCTATTTTGATGGCTGCATGGAAACTGGCACCAGCCGTTGCCGCTGGCAACGTGGTGGTGATGAAGCCGGCCGAATTTACCCCGATCAGCATCCTGATCCTGATGGAAGTGATTGCTGATCTGGTTCCCCCAGGCGTCATGAACATTGTGAACGGTTATGGCCGTGAAGTTGGCTCTCCACTTGCAAACAGCAAGCGTATCGCCAAGATTGCATTTACCGGCTCTACCGCTACCGGACGTGTGATTGCACAAGCCGCTGCCAATAACCTGATTCCGGCTACACTGGAACTGGGTGGCAAGTCTCCCAACGTTTTCTTTGAAGATATCGCCGATGCTGACGATGCATTCTTTGACAAGGCTGTTGAAGGCCTCGTACTGTTTGCTTTCAATCAAGGCGAAGTCTGCACCTGCCCTTCTCGCGCATTGATTCAGGAATCCATCTACGACAAGTTTATGGAGCGCGTACTGCCACGCGTTGCTGCTATCAAGCAAGGCAACCCACTTGACCCTAACACCATGATCGGCGCACAAGCGTCTCAAGACCAAATCAACAAGATCCTTTCCTACATGGATATCGGCAAACAGGAAGGTGCTCAACTCTTGATCGGTGGCGAGCGCAACAATCTGGATGGAGAACTGGCCAATGGTTACTATGTAAAACCAACCCTGTTCAAGGGCCACAACAAGATGCGTATCTTCCAGGAAGAAATCTTTGGCCCAGTCTTGTCTGTGACCACGTTCAAAGATGAAGCCGAAGCTCTGGCGATTGCTAACGACACAATTTTCGGCCTTGGCTCTGGTGTATGGACTCGCGATGGCAGCCGCGCTTACCGCATGGGTCGCGGCATCAAGGCTGGCCGTGTATGGACCAACTGCTACCACGCCTACCCTGCCCATGCAGCATTTGGCGGTTACAAGGAATCAGGCATCGGTCGCGAGACCCACAAGATGATGCTGGATCACTACCAGCAAACCAAGAACCTGCTGGTCAGCTACAGCCCTAACAAGCTGGGTTTCTTCTAAATTATTGAAGAATTGACTATTCAGAGTTAGCATCAAGAGGCGGCAATGTCCGCCTCTTGTTGTTTATAACAACTGACAATGAAATAAGCGAGGTATGTCATGAGTGCAAGATTATCTGCCACCACATCAGCCATCGAGCTGATAGAAAAATTATCTGCGCAATACGGCCCGATTGTCTTTTTTCAGTCTGGTGGCTGCTGTGAAGGTAGTGGCCCATTATCCATGCCGGCTAATGAGTTCCGGCCTAGTCCTTCAGACGTAAAACTGGGAGAGGTCGCAGGTGCAGTTTTCTATATGGGTCACAGCCATTTTCAGTTTTGTGAAAACACCCACACCATTCTGGATGCAGTGCCAGGATCTAGCGGCTCATTCGCGCTCGATTGCGGCACAGGCCTGGCATTTATTACTCGTGGCCGCGTGTACACCGATGAAGAACTGGCAACACTGCCGCCGCCGGACGTTGTCGGGCTACCCTGACACACACCAATAAAAAAGCCCGAAAATTTCGGGCTTTTTTATTGGCTCAACCGTAAAGACTATTCTTCAACCCCGCTGGTATTGGGGGTAGATGCAATCTTATGTATCGCCAAGTCTGCACCTTGGTATTCATCCTCAATGTCCATGCGTATACCAACCAGAGCTTTCAATCCACCATAAACAACAAATCCACCCGCCAGCGCAATTGCAACTCCCATCAACGTTCCCAGCAGTTGCGAAGCGAATGCAACACCACCCATACCTCCCAAAGCCTTGGTGCCAAATATGCCGGCAGCAATACCACCCCAAGCCCCACATATGCCATGCAAAGGCCAGACACCCAGTACGTCATCGATCTTCCAGCGGTTTTGAGTCAGAGTAAACGCCCAGACGAACAATCCACCAGCCACAGCCCCTGTCACCAAAGCACCCAACGGATGCATGACATCAGAACCAGCGCAAACAGCCACCAATCCAGCCAATGGGCCATTATGTACAAAGCCCGGGTCATTCTTCCCCATCACCAAAGCAGCCAGTGTACCGCCTACCAGCGCCATCAGTGAATTCAAGGCAACCAGTCCGGTAATCGAAGAAATAGTCTGGGCAGACATCACATTAAAGCCAAACCAGCCTACAGTCAGTATCCACGCACCCAATGCCAGAAACGGAATATTGGAAGGGGGAAACGCATGCAACCGTCCATCTTTGCTATAGCGACCGTGTCTGGCACCCAGCATGACGACAGCACCAAGCGCTATCCAGCCACCCATAGCATGAACCACAACGGAACCGGCAAAATCATGAAAGCCAACGCCAAAGCTCTGCTTCAGCCACTCCTGAATACCAAAATGTCCATTCCATGCAATGCCTTCGAAAAATGGGTATACCAAACCCACCACAATAAAAGTGGCGGCCAGTTGCGGATTAAATTTGGCACGCTCAGCAATGCCCCCGGAAATAATGGCCGGGATAGCTGCTGCAAACGTCAGCAGAAAAAAGAACTTGACCAGTTCATATCCATTCTTGACCGACAGTGCCTCAGCCCCTTGCAAAAAGCCGACACCATAGGCCACGCTGTATCCAATAAAAAAATATGCGATGGTGGAAATTGAAAAATCCACCATAATTTTGACTAGCGCGTTCACCTGATTCTTGCGTCGCACTGTGCCAACCTCGAGAAAAGCAAAGCCGGCATGCATAGCAAGCACCATAATGGCGCCGAGTAATATGAACAATACATCACTTGTAGTTTGTAACGATTCCATTTCCCCTCCAACTCATTATTTTAAAATCGCTGGAATGTAGCAAAAACCAAGCCACTAGACACCTCATTGTTTTTTATTGGTTTTTTGTTTCGCTCCCAAATCCAAACGCACCTATTATGTGCACCATAAAGTGCATTGCACATTTTTTGTGCAATTTAAATTG
>CAYXMC010000045.1:0-9490 GCA_964466095.1 uncultured Methylophilaceae bacterium
AGTATGAATAGAATAGCGACCAGATAGTAACGCACATCAAACTTCATGCGGGCGTCTTCGAAAGCTTCAAAGCCACACTCATAAGGGGAGTTTTTTTCGGCATCAGGGCGGTTAGGGGAAACCAGTTTGCCGAGAACAATAGGGGCTACGCCGACCGCAAGGCCAACGATGATGAACAACAAAATGGGAAAATAATTTTCCAGCACGTTGAATCCAAATTTCAGCCAGAGCTGAAGTTAAGTTAATTTGGTGCCGTCGGAGAGACTCGAACTCTCACGACTTTCGTCACTACCCCCTCAAGATAGCGTGTCTACCAATTCCACCACGACGGCATTTGCGGGGCTACGAACCCCAACTACTCAATACTATTGCGGCACTTCCTTAGCCGTAGCAGGCGCTGCTGGCTGCTCAGCAACCTTGTCACTTTTTTCTTGGGTAGTTGTAACGGAGTTTGTTTGCAAGTTAATGACGCTGGTCTTTTCCGCGCGATGACTGGAAAGGTAAGCCAGTGTCAGACTTGTCACAAAAAATATGGCTACAAAAATCGCTGTGGCGCGACTTAAAAAATTAGATGAACCACTCACACCAAACAAGCTGCCGGATGCGCCACTACCAAAAGTCGCGCCCATATCCGCACCCTTGCCGTGCTGCATCAGCACAAGACTGATCACACCCAAAGCTGCAATTACATGAATAACCAACACCAATGTTTCCATAAATTCCTACTTTCGCACAGGCGACCGAAACTTAACAATCAGATCGCAGCACGACAAATT
The DNA here is from genome assembly GCA_964466095.1 of uncultured Methylophilaceae bacterium. Classification (GTDB taxonomy): domain Bacteria; phylum Pseudomonadota; class Gammaproteobacteria; order Burkholderiales; family Methylophilaceae; genus CAYXMC01. Next base: position 777 of record CAYXMC010000045.1, read on the forward strand.
TTCTCAAAATCAGCAGCATCCAGCGAACATCTGCCTATCAGCCCGCCATCAATATCCGGCATAACGAATAATTGTGACGCATTTGAGGGTTTTACGCTACCCCCATAGATAATTCTTACCGTTTGCGCAGCCCCAGGATTCAATGCCGCAATTCGCTCCCGAACAAAGGAGTGTGCGGCTTGCGCCTGTTCCGGCGTTGCTGCCATGCCAGTGCCAATTGCCCACACAGGCTCATAGGCAATCACTGCATTTTCAAACAAACTACCACCGTCCACCGAAAGCACTGCATCCAGTTGATTGGCAATTGCATATTCCATAACGCCTGCCTCGCGCTCCTTCAGGGTTTCGCCTATACAAAGTATTGGTGTAATTCCATATCGCTTGGCCACTGCAAACTTGGCAGCAATATTCTCGTCCGACTCACAATAAGCTGAACTACGTTCCGAATGGCCGACTATGACATAGCGAGACCCAAAATCCCTGAGCATGGCCGCGCTCACTTCACCGGTATAGGCACCTATTTCATGCTTGGCAATATTTTGCGCGCCCCATGCGATATGGCTACCAGACATGATCTGCTCGACCTGGAACAAATAAGGATAAGGCACACAAAGTGCCACATCGATAGCCGTCACATCTTGCAAACGTTCTCTGGTCGACTCGAGCAACTGCCTGTTCTGCATGAGATTGCCATGCATTTTCCAATTTGCAACGACCAGCTTACGACGCATAAAGGCACCCAGAAATTTGAGCGGATTTTACCCTGTTGCCCCAAGACTGGCAACGCATCAAGCAGGCGAAAACCATTGCCGCAGGTTGAGTTGCACGCTTTGCGCACCATTGAACTGGTTAGTCTGAAGCTGATAAATCGCAATAATTTCAGTGGGTAAAAATGTTTGCTGCTGAAAAAAAATGGCGTCAAGCAGACGGCCTTTTTTTTGCAGTTTCAGCTTAAGGTGCCGCTCACCAACAATCCGCTGATCCACGACAGAAAAACTGTCGCAAAACATAGGCAAAGGAAATCCCTGTCCCCATACTTGCCGCTCGATCGCACATGCCATATCCCAACCGATCTCTGCAACAGGCAGTGAGCCATCCACTTCAAGAACTGCCTCCAAGTCTGCCGGCGTTAACAATCCATGAACCACGCGCTCGAACTCCAGAGCAAACATTGCCATGTCGCCTTCGCGAATACTGAGACCCGCAGCCATGGCGTGTCCACCAAACTTCAACAGCAAATCAGGCCGCTGTTTGGATAGCAGATCCAGCGCATCACGCAGATGTAAACCATGAATAGAGCGCCCGGAGCCTTTGAGTACACCATCCCCCGCATTAGCAAACGCAATCACCGGCCGGTGATATTTTTCCTTGACGCGGGAAGCCAGGATGCCGATCACCCCTTGATGCCACTCCGGCTGATAAATGCTGATACTGTAACGCTCAGTCACATCGAACTCTTCGAGCTCAAGTAGCGCAGCATCATGCATTTCTGCTTCTATGCTGCGGCGTTCGAGATTGAGTTCATTCAGTCGCGCAGCCATAGCATTCGCCTCTGCCTCATCATCTGCCAGCAGACAGGCGATCCCAAGTGACATATCATCAAGCCGACCCGCTGCATTGAGCCTAGGACCAACACTGAAGCCGAGATCATGTGCACCTGCCGTAGCCGGGTTACGCCCAGCCTGGCGCATCAGCGCGCGAATACCCGGGCAACCCTTGCCAGCACGAATACGCCGCAAGCCCTGATCAACCAGAATACGGTTGTTATCATCCAAGCGCACCAAATCGGCCACAGTCCCCAAGGCCACAAGGTCCAGCAACTCGGTCAGGTTAGGCTCTGGCTGCTGAACAAAAGCGCCGCGTCGGCGCAACTCGGCACGCAGGGCCAGCATCACGTAGAACACTACCCCCACACCTGCCAGATGCTTGCTGGGAAAATCACAGCCACGCTGGTTGGGGTTGACGATACAAGCAGCATCCGGCGTCTGCTCCCCCGGCAAGTGGTGGTCAGTCACCAGTACAGCGATACCCAATTCTCTGGCACGCGCCACTCCGTCCACACTGGCAATACCATTATCCACTGTAATAATCACATCTGGCTTGCGCGTAGCCGCCAAATCAACGATCTCCGGCGTCAATCCATAACCATATTCAAACCGGTTGGGCACCAAAAAGTCCACCCGCGCACCCATGCTGCGTAGCGCGCGCAAGGCAACGGCTGTAGCTGTTGCACCATCGGAATCATAATCACCAACCACCAACAGATTTCTGGATTCGGCAATCGCATCCGCTAGCAATACCGCCATACTGGCACTGTTGGTCAGCCGCTCCGGCGGAATCAGCGCAGAAAGTGCAGATTCAAGCTGGGTGGTATGCACAATGCCGCGGGCAGCAAATACCTTCGCCAACAAGGGCGAACATCCCTCAGCTGCAAGTTGCGCCGCAACTTGTGGGTCATAAGTACGTTCCACGACTCTGCTGTTAACCATAAGAACCATCATCCTGATGAATGCTGAGGGGCTGCCGCCATAACTGCCAACTCGCCAGTGGCGAAATTATGGCCCGCATCAGGCCTTGCTCCGTCGTAAAGGTGATAAACAGCTGCTGCAATCTGAACGTGCGTAATGCATTTAGCAGTTCGGGCCAACAATGCTGCTCTGCCCACAGAAGATCATCCAGCTCCAAGGCAGCATCTCCAGCTTTAAGCATGCTTTCAACACTCATAAAATCCGGCTTGCTTCCAGTCAGTGACTGCAATGCACGTAGCAAAAGACCTTTGCCATAAGCTTGTTTGGCAATTTGCAAACTGCGGGGCAAATAACCGCCACCAGACACCCAGATGCTGTTGATGGGCAATTCGCCACGCTGCTCACGCTGCTGATTAACTGGATGATTGAACAAAAGCATCTGCATCTCGTTTAGCAAGGCGTGCCATTTGGTCGCACCCGCTCCCAACGGCAAATAGGCCTCTATATTTCGGTTAACCGCCTGCCATACGCTGTGCGTCTGTATTTCTGGCGACTGCGTCATGCGCAGATACCAAGCGCCATCGCAACCAATTTCAAAGCGCATGCCATCATCGACAAAATGCCGGTTAAGTGACTCCACCAGCTCAGCCGCCTCTGAAGCTGGCAAATTCAACATGGATGGCGGGTAAAGGGAAAAAGAGTCGCGCTGCAAGACCAAATGCACCGGCGTCGCCAACAGCCAGTAAGCGTCATCCGACACATCGCACTCGGCATATCTCATCAGAGCAGCGATCGGGTAATCAAGCTGACGCTCAATCTGCAACGATTCACACAAATAATCGTCATAAGATAAGTTAAGCCGTTCGATCTTTGCCATGCCCAGCAGCCTGCTCATAGCGGGCAGTTTAACTTCTGGCGTCAAATGCATGCTCAGAGATGGGGGAATAAAGATATTGATTGTCACACAGATGTCACTTTGTAATGATTCAGCTCGGCGTTAAGATAGATTATCAATGACTAAGATGGGTATTTTATGGATTTAATCTTGTGGCGTCATGCAGAAGCGGAAGATACCGCGCCTGACATGTCGAGAGTACTGACCCCCAAAGGCAGACTGCAAGCCAAGCAGATGGCGGACTGGCTAAAGAAGCACATGCCCGCGAATACCCGGATTCTAGTCAGCCCCGCCATGCGAACACAACAAACCGCCATTGCACTGGAGCTGGATTTCACCACAGAAGAGGCCTTGGGCCCCGGCGCCTCGCCCAGCACCCTGCTGGAAGTTGTGCAATGGCGCAAATCCCGCACCCCCGTTCTAGTCATCGGTCATCAGCCAACTTTGGGAATGGCCGCTGCCATCGCCATGACTGGCAAACCGCACTACTGGTGCGTCAAAAAAGGTTCAATCTGGTGGCTATCCAGCCGCACCCGTATAGAAGAACAACAGACCATATTGCGCACTGTGTTATCCCCTGATTTTCTGTAACAACTCAAAACAAGAATAGCGCTGGAGTAGCTGATGAGAACCATATTAATCGCCAACCCCAAGGGCGGCAGTGGCAAAACCACACTGGCCACCAATCTTGCCGGGTATTTTGCCAGCCGCGGCCGCCATGTCGTACTTTCCGACATGGACAGGCAGCGCTCATCACTAGGTTGGCTGGAACGACGTGCCGAAGATTTGCCACTGATACATGCCATGAACGGCAGAGGCAAACATGCAGACAGCCTGAGTGCTGATTTCACCATCATAGATTCACCCGCGGGACTGCATGGCGACAAGCTCAGCGAAACCGTCAAAAAAGCAGACTGGGTAATTGTACCAATGCAGTCATCAAGCTTTGATATTGGGGCTACTGAGGATTTCTTGAACATCCTCAAGGAAGAAAAAGCTGTGCGCAAAGAACGAACCTTTGTGGCCATGGTAGGCATGCGCATAGACAGCAGAACCAAGGCAGCAGCTAATCTGGAAGCCTATTTGGCGGCCAGCGATTTCCCGGTCATGGGCTATCTGCGCAATGCACAAATTTATGTGCAGGCAGCAGAACAAGGCACCAGCATATTTGATATGCGGCCTTCACAAGCGGCGCGCGATGTACAACAATGGGCACCATTGCTCCATTGGATAGTCAACGCAGACCGAAATGCCTAATGAAATAGAACTAAAACTACGCATCTCGGCCAGAGACGAAAAAAACCTGAAGCATCACCCGGCTATCAGGCAGCGTTTGGTTGGTAAACCGCTCAGCCGCAAGCTGGTCAGCATCTACTACGATACCCCGGATTTGCAGTTACTTGATGCAGGCCTCAACCTGCGGGTTCGCAGCATGTCTGGCGGCTGGTTTCAAGCAATAAAAAGCTCAGGCCATTCTGTTGCAGGCTTGCACCAGAGGCTGGAGTGGGAAGATCTGCTCAGCAAGAACGAGCCGGATTTCAGCAAGCTCACCGACCCCCACCTCATCAACATCTTCGCCGAAGGCAAGTTACGCTCGGCATTGCGCCCCATTTTCATTGTTGATGTCATGCGGACCGATTGGCATCTCAATTACCCGGATGGCACTGAAATCGAAGTTTCGCTCGACTTGGGCGAGTTGCGCATAGACCAGCTGACCGAACCTATCGAAGAAATTGAACTGGAGCTAAAACAGGGCAATAGCGACCACCTTTTTGAGCTGGCGCTGGATTTACAGGCAGACATTCCACTGATGATAGAAAACATCAGCAAGGCACAGCGCGGCTATGCTTATTTGCGGCCACCGCCCATCATCCAGACACTAACGCAAACCATCAATAAATATGTGAAATCGCTCAGCCCGACAGAGTTATTGGAACACTGTGTGAGTGAGCTGCAAACCAATCAGGAAGTGCTGCTGAAGATCAAGCACAATGCTGCGGTCTACCACATGCGTACAGCCAGCATGCAGTTGATGGATCTGCTAAAGACATCACTGCCAGAAAGCCAAGCCTTGCTGAACGATTTTCAATGGCTTATCCCGCACTTCGTCACCCCATGTGATCAGGACAGCTACGAAAAACTCAAATTCACACTACAGAGTCAGCGCTACCAGCGCCTGTTTCTGCGCCTGGGCGCTTGGCTACACCAGAAAACTCATCAATAATGCATGCAATATAAAAATATCATCGGAGGAGAATCATGAACCTGGAAAAAGTAGTGTTTGGCTTCTTTATCGTGCTGGCGATGACGCTGAATTTTGGTTTTTTTATCGGCGAGATTGACAACCCCAACCACCACCATGTGTTTGAACTCTATTCCGCGATTGTGGTGAATCTGATTGCTACGGTACTCAAATTTGGCGACCGCACCCAGATTGGTGCCATTCATCTGGCTACCAGTCTAGTCGCAGATCTGCAACTTCTGGCCGCCGCCGGTATCTGGGCCGCAGCAGGAGCGGCTGGCAGTGAACCGGGAATCATCGTCAGCGTAGTTTCTCTATCTGGTGGGGCTTTTCTCGCCAACATCACTTCGGTCATTCTGCTCATCTGCGAAACCATTACGCTTAGAAGGTAAGCCACTGCAGGCTACGCTGTGAACAACATTCTCTTCCTCGTACTGCGGCGCATGCGTGCGCCGCTCATTGCGGTTATCATCAGCTACACCATAGCAATTATTGGCATGTCGCTGATGCCGGGGCAAGACCCTAGTGGCAAACCATGGCACATGAGCATCTTCGAGGCTTTTTATGTCATCAGCTATACCGCCACCACCATAGGCTTTGGTGAGGTGCCTTATCCTTACAGCACTGCACAGCGCATGTGGATGAGCTTTTCCATCTACCTGACTGTCATTCCCTGGTTTTATGCGATTGGTAAAATCATCACGCTGTTTCAGGATTCCGGCTTGCGGCAAGCCTTTGTCACCTCGCGTTTTGCCCGCGCAGTCAACCTGCTGCATGAACCTTTCTACGTCGTTTGCGGCTATGGTGAAACCGGCAGCTTGCTGGTCAAGGCATTGGATAGAAACGAGCTGCGGGTAGTGGTTGTGGAAATCCAGCAAGACCGGATTAACGAACTGGAATTAGAAGACTACCAGTTTGACATTCCCAATCTATGCGCTGATGCCAGACTGCCGGAAACCCTGCTACGCGCAGGGCTGGAGAACCCCATGTGCCAAGGTGTGGCAGCCCTGACCAATGACGACCATGTCAATCTGGCGATCGCTGTCACAGCAAAACTGATCAAGCCCAAGTTAAGGGTACTTGGGCGTGCCGAGAATGAGGAAACTGCAGCCAACATGGCCTCCTTCGGCACCGACCATATCATCAACCCCTACTATATCTTCGGTGAGCATCTCGCGATGGAAGTACATGCACTTGGCACGCATCTTCTGCACCAGTGGCTAACCGGTACGCCAGGTGACGCACTGGCCACACCAGCCTGCCCACCTATAGGCAAGTGGATAGTCTGTGGTTTTGGCCGATTCGGCAAATCGGTAGTCGCCAATCTTGAACGCGAAAATATCAACACCACCATCGTTGAAGCCACACCCGAGTTGACGGGCTGTGTAGATTGTATTGTAGGTAGCGGCTCAGAGGCGCGTACGCTGATGGAAGCAGGCATCCATGAAGCTGTCGGCATCGTGGCTGGCACCAATGATGACATCACCAATCTTTCTATTGTCATGACCGCTCGTGAGATGAACCCAAACCTTTTTGTCGTCATCCGCAAAAACAAGCGCTTCAATAACCCATTATTTGCTCACTTCAATGCCGATATCACTATGGAGCCCAGCGATACGATTGCGCATGAATGTCTGGCACACATGATCTCACCCATGCTGGCACAGTTCCTCTCTCTGGCAAGAAACCAGACCAACGAATGGGCCAATCAGCTAATCAGCCGACTGGTAGGCGTGATTGGGGAAAGAGTACCGGAAACCTGGGCCGCTAACATCAACCTGATGCATGCCCCCGCTGTAATAGAGGCGCTTAAAACATCCACCGAGGTGACTCTGGATACGCTGATGCGCGACCCCAGTGATCGCGAAAGAAGGCTTACACTGGTGCCACTGATGATACTGCGACATGACAAACCGATACTGTTGCCAAAACTGGATAGCCCGGTAGAAGCAGGCGACCGCATTCTGTTCTGCGGTCGCGATAGCGCAAAATCCAACAGTGTCTTTGTGCTGCAAGAGCCAAAAACGCTGGCTTATATTTTGACTGGCCGTGAAACAACCAACAGCTTGGTATGGTGTTGGCTTAACAAGACATTCAAACTCTAACGCTTACCAGCCGGGGTAATGCCCGCCCGGGCCATGCCCATGTCCCCTGCCATATCCCGGATGCCCACCAGGCCCAAAGCGGTAGGGCTCATAATAGCGTCCACCCCAGCCACCATAAATATTCACAGGCGGAATCGGCGCGGCATAAACCCGGTTCACATAAACCGGCTCACGATAAACCACCGTAGTCACCTGATTGGTCGGTGTATAGCTGACCTTGGGCTGACTGCCCACTGGGCCCACATTCACCCTAACCTTGATAGTTGAACCGGGATCGGTATCGGTCACCGTCGTGTAATCGCGCCCATTGTAGTTATAGGTCACCAGATATCCACGACTGACAGTCTGCCAGTTATCCACGGTCACACAGCGCTCTATCGGACGGGTTTCATATGTGCTGGTCTGGTTGTTACCTATGCGGTCACCCACCACGGCACCGAGCCCGGCGCCAACAGCCGCACCAGCAATCTGTCCATTGCCTTTGCCAATTTGGCTACCAAGCAAGCCACCAGCAATACCCCCGACAATAGCGCCTACCGGCGATTTTTCCGGAGTTGATTGCTGCTGGATATATTCGGTACGGCATTCCTGACGTGGCGTATTCACGCGCTCGCTTTGCGGGGTGACTGAAAGTACCCGAGCGGTATCGTAATATTCATCATCAGCCAACGCACTTTGGCTAATGCCTGCCAGCAATACTGCTGACCATAAAATTCGCTTTTGCATATTCCATCTCACTTTCTTCAATCACCGCTTTTGCGGTTACTGCCTGAAACGCAGCGGCTGCATTTCAAGTTGACTCCCCGAGTTTTTCCGCTGTGTAACTACAGTCACTGAAAGAGCCCGTTTCGAGGCAGATACTTCGTTCTGTATCACAGACTTATAACGAAAATTATTTTATTGATCGATGGAGATAGCGATGAAACTTTTACAGACTTTTACAGCATGTGCTTTTCTGTTAACCGCACAACTCACCAACGCTGGCGAGTTTGGCGACCACTGCA
>CAYXMC010000046.1:0-9393 GCA_964466095.1 uncultured Methylophilaceae bacterium
ATAGAAACGAGCCTTTCCTGGTTGAGCATCCCCTTACTGGAACCTCGACTTTCTTCTATCAGCATCTACAAACCAGAGCTCACCATTCGCCGTGAAGCAGATGGTACTGTCTATGTTGCCGGTATCTCAATGGCTGGCCCGGCTCGACCCGAGTTTCCCAACTGGCTGTTACGTCAATCCCAGATTGACGTGATTGATGCCAGCATCCTCTGGCAGGATGAGTTGCGTCAGGCTCCACCGTTATCATTGAACAACCTGCGTCTGCAGATTGTCAGCCCAGCCTGGGAAAGCATCATTGGTCACCATCGTTTTGGCTTGCAAGCAACCCCCTCTGCTGGCTCATCACAGCCTATTGATATCCGCGGCAATCTTTACGGCAAAGACATCACCAAGCCATCACAATGGCGCGGCACGCTTTATGGTCGCCTTGAAGGAACAGATATTGCAGCCTGGCGCAACTGGATTTCCTATCCATTCAAGCTACGCGATGGCTATGGCGCAGCCCAGTTCTGGCTGGTATTCGATGACGGCAAACCCAAAAGCATCACTAGCGATGTTGTACTGAGCAATGTCAAAACCCAGCTATCCAGCAACTCTCCAGAAGCCAGCCTAGACCAGCTTTCAGGTCGACTGAAATGGCGCCAGTATGATGATGGTCAGGAGATTAGCGGTGAGCGCATCACCCTGCGCACATCTGATGGCCTTAATATGCAGAAAGGCAAGATACGCATACGTGAGCGAGATAACGCAGGCAAACAAACCACAGAAGGTGAAATCGCCCTAGATGAATTGCGTCTGGAATCCATCACCAATTTTGCTGCCAACCTGCCATTGCCCCAGGCCCTGCTAAGCAGATTGAATGAGCTTGCGCCAGTTGGGATGTTACATAGCCTAGAGCTGCGCTGGAAAGGCGGCCAAGGCTTCCCGGACAAATACACGATACGTAGCCAGTTCTCGGGCCTAGGCATGCAACCTTATGAAGTAATTCCGGGATTCAGCAACCTTAGCGGTAGCATAGATGCCAACGAAAAGATTGGCACAGCCACCATCAGCAGCCGTCAGGCACAGCTGAACTTTGACAAAATCATGCGCTGGCCGATACCAGTGGATACGCTAACCGGGCAGGTAAACTGGCGTAAATCCGGCGATAAGGCGGAGATACGGGTCAGCAATCTCACCCTTAGCAATCCGCATCTGGCAGGCACCATTAATGCCAGCTTCAATCAGAATGGCGTCAAGGGTGGCTTCCTCGACCTTAATGCGAAATTCGGCAATGCAGATGCCAAGTTCGCGCATTATTACTTCCCCAAAGTCATGGGCGAGCACACCCTGCATTGGCTGGACACGGCTATCCTTGCCGGGCACGGTGAAGATATCAACGTCACTGTGAAAGGGCATCTGCATGATTTCCCCTATGCCAACAACAAACTAGGCCTTTTCCGTGTGACTGCCAAAATCACTGATGCAGAGCTGGATTACAGCCCTGGCTGGCCAAAACTCGAAGGAATCAAACTGAATATGCTGTTTGAAGGCAATCGCATGGAGCTTAATGCGAGCAACGCCTATGCTCTAGGCAATCAGGTCACCAAAGCGAAAATCAGTATCCCAGCACTCGACTCCCACCAGCCAGTACTGGATGTGACGGGAGAAGCGCAAGGACTGGTAGTTGATGGCATCAAGTTCGTTAACAACAGTCCGTTGTTCAAGCTAACTAAAGGCTTCACCGATACGTTACGCACCAGCGGCAATGGGAAACTCAATCTTGATTTGCACATTCCACTGCATGATGCAGAGGCGAGCAAGGTCAAGGCTGCTTACCAGATCAGCAACGGCAGCCTGCAGATAGATGGTGCCCCTGAACTTAGCATGTTGAATGGCAAACTGGAATTCACGGAATCCAGCCTCAAGGCTCAAGCTGTCAACGCCTATGTTTATGGGGGCCCGGCACAGATCAATGTGGCAACCGGAAAAGACCACGTAATCCGTGTCACAGCACGCGGACGCATTACAGACAGCGGCCTGAAGCAGGCATTCGGGCCGGGCCCGGCAGACCGGCTAACCGGCAGCACAGACTGGCTCTCCAGCATCAATGTATTCAATGGTCAGGCAGACGTCTCTGTCAGCTCCAACCTGATAGGCATGGCGTCTACCTTGCCTGCGCCCATGGCCAAAAGTGCCGGCGAACCCATGATGCTGAAGTTTGAAAAGAAACAGCAAGGCATCACTCAGGACATGATTAACTTCAGCGTAGGCAATCTGTTGAGTGCCAAGGTGTTGCGTTCCAACCAAAATGGCGTGATGAAACCTGAACGTGGCGAGATCGGCCTCAATGTGGCAGCCGAGTTGCCCGGCCAAAGTGGGCTTGCCGTGCGCGGGTCGCTGGATCAGCTCGATCTGGATGAATGGCGCAATATCTTCGAAAAATCATCAAGCGGCAATACTAATCTGGGCATCGGCAAAGTAGATCTCAGCGTCAATGTGCTGGATATTTTTGATCGCCGTATCAACAACCTCAAGTTGCAGGCAAAGCCTGTTGGCGATAGCTGGCAAATGAATATCCTGAGCCGTGAGATCAATGGCGATGCAACATGGCACAGTCAGGGCAAAGGCAAGATCAGCGCAAAACTGAAAAGCCTGCTGGTACCGGCAGCATCCCCTGGCACTGCAGAGCTGAGAACTCAGGGTGACTTCAAGCAGCAGGCACAGGCTTACCCGGCACTCGATATCGTGGCCGACAGTTTTGAAGTGGGCAAGAAAAAGCTGGGGCGTCTTGAATTGCAAGCCAGCGAGCAGGATGATGACTGGAGCATAGAAAAGCTGAAGATCATCACACCGGAAAGCACGCTTACCGGCGAAGGCGAATGGCATAACTGGAAACGTAATCCCAACACCAGAATTAATTTCAGCTGGGATATCAACGATATCGGCAAGACTCTGGAGCGTTTCGGCTACCCCAACACCATTAAAGGCGGTGAAGCCGATCTCAGCGGTCAATTAAAGTGGCCTGGCAGTCCGCACGAGTTTGACTATCCTGGGTTGAGCGGGAATCTGCAGCTGGATGCGCACAAAGGCCAGATATTAAAGATTCAGCCAGGCGTAGGTCGGCTCTTCAGCGTGCTCAGTTTGCAAAACCTGCCGAGACGACTGACATTCGATTTTCGTGATGTATTCAGCAGCGGATTCACTTTCGACAAGATCAATTCCAGCGTGAAAATTGACCGTGGCATCATGCGTAGCGATGATTTCAAGATGGAAGGCCCGACAGCGCGTATTGAAATCAAGGGCGAAACCGACCTGCAAAAAGAAACCCAGCATCTTTATGTCAGCGTCACCCCTTATATCAGTGATAGCCTCTCGATTGCTGCACTAGCTGGCGGCCCGGTAGCAGGTGCTGCTGCATATATCGCCCAGAAACTACTGAAGGACCCTATCAACAAGCTGGCAGCAGACGAATACGAAATTGTGGGCACTTGGGATAAACCGGTAGAAGTCAAAAATAATGACGGCAAACCGGCAAATGATTCCCCTACTGCCAAGCCCTTAGGGAAATAGACCTACAAGAACTCGGGAAACTCATTAGAATAAGCACATCAAGTAGGAAAAAATAAAATGGCTATAAAATCACGCGCGAAAAACACCAAGAGCTCAACACCAACGGCAGCAGCGCCTGGCATCGTCAAGATCGCCGGCATACAAATGGCATCCGGCCCGTATGTCTCTGCCAACCTGAGCGAGGCCGAACGCCTGATTGAAATTGCTGCTAGTCAGGGGGCAAAACTGGTAGCACTGCCCGAGTACTTCGCCATCATGGGCTTGAAAGAGACAGACAAGGTAAAAGCTCGTGAAAAAGAAGGTAATGGCCCGATTCAGACCTTCCTTTCCAAGATGGCAAAAAAACATGATCTCTGGATCATCGGTGGCTCTATACCGCTTGAGTCGAGCTTACCCAACAAGGTGCGCAACTCCTGTCTGGTCTATGACAACAAGGGCAAACAGGTTGCCCGCTACGACAAGATTCATCTGTTTGGACTAGATCTCGGCAACGAGCACTATCACGAAGAATCGACTATTGAGCCGGGTGACCAGGTGGTTGTGGTGGAAACTCCTTTTGGAAGAATCGGTCTTTCTATTTGCTATGACCTGCGTTTCCCTGAACTTTATCGTGCAATGGGCAATGTGGACTTGATTGTGGTGCCTTCCGCCTTTACCGAGACAACTGGCAAGGCACACTGGGAAAGTCTGATTCGTGCACGTGCAATCGAAAATCTGAGTTATGTGCTAGCCCCTGCACAAGGTGGCTACCACCTCTCGGGCCGCGAGACGCATGGTAACAGCATGGTGGTTGACCCATGGGGCGTGATTCTGGACAGGCTGCCACGTGGTTCTGGAGTCGTGATGGCTTCCATGAATGCAGGTTATCAGGCCAGCCTGCGCAACAGCCTGCCAGCATTGAAGCACCGCCGCACTATTTTTAAGTAATCGCCTCAGCGTTATTTAAGCAATACACTTAGCGGGGCTATGCCCCGCTAATGCTATATTCAGTAAGAATTTGTATGAAAGCCAGCATCATGAAACCAGATCAGATACCCAGTAGCTCCAACCCCGCCACAGGCTCACATTTTGATACCGCCCGCGACACCCTGCTCTCACCCAGCGGGCTTGATGTAGCTGCACTGCAAGGCGTGCTTGGCGGCATCATGTCGCACAAGGTGGATTATGCCGACCTTTATTTCCAGTACAGCCGCTCTGAAAGCTGGGGGCTAGAAGAGGGACAGGTAAAATCTGGTAATTTCAGCATAGACCAGGGCGTTGGCGTACGCGCAGTAAGTGGCGAGAAAACTGCTTTTGCCTATTCAGACGATATCAACCTGCCTGCCCTGCAACAGGCTGCCAACGCCACCCGTGCAATTGCCGACATAGGCGCAGAACAGACAGGCAGCCTTATTCAGCGCATCAGCGCGCCACAGCTCTATCTGCCACAAGATCCAATTGCATCGCTCAGCGCAGATGCCAAGGTGAAGCTGCTAGAACGTCTGGAAAGCTTTGCCCGCAAGGCAGATCCACGCATTACCCAGGTAATGGCTTCTATTGCCGGAGAATACGAAGTGGTGATGGTTGCCCGCCACGATGGCGTCATGGCTGCCGATGTGCGTCCGCTGGTTCGTATCTCAATACAGGTGATTGCTGAATCGAACGGTCGCCGTGAGCAAGGTGGCGCAGGTGGCGGTGGCCGCTTTGATTACAGCTACTTCACCGATGAAGTATTGCAGGACTACGCAGCCAAAGCCGTACATCAGGCATTAACCAACCTTGATGCACGCCCTGCCCCGGCTGGCAGCATGACTGTTGTCCTTGGCGCTGGCTGGCCCGGCATTCTGTTGCATGAGGCAATAGGCCACGGACTGGAAGGTGACTTCAACCGCAAAGGCAGCTCGGCTTTCAGCAATGCCATCGGCCAGCAAGTAGCCGCCCGCGGACTGACCGTAGTGGATGATGGCACTATCGCCGACCGCCGCGGCTCACTGAACATTGACGATGAAGGCAACCCGACACAAAGAACCGTACTGATAGAGGACGGCATACTCAAGGGTTACATTCAGGACAGCCTTAATGCCCGCCTGATGGGTATGGCGGTCACAGGCAATGCACGCCGTGAATCTTATGCGCATATCCCCATGCCGCGTATGACCAACACCTACATGCTGAATGGCAATATGGCCCCTGAAGAAATCATCAAGTCAGTAAAGAAAGGTATTTATGCGGCCAATTTCGGTGGTGGCCAGGTGGACATCACCAGTGGCAAATTCGTATTTTCCGCAGCAGAGGCCTGGATGATAGAAGACGGCAAACTGACTTACCCGGTCAAAGGTGCAACGCTGATTGGCAATGGACCGGAGGTGCTGAAGCGCGTCTCCATGATAGGCAATGACATGTCACTGGATTCTGGTGTTGGCACATGTGGCAAGGAAGGTCAGAGTGTACCGGTTGGCGTTGGCCAGCCTACCTTACGGATTGACGGCCTGACGGTTGGCGGCACCGGTACAGCCGACTAAAGTGGCTAAAAACTGCTTTCACAAAAGCTTCACACTTTTAGCTAAAAGGCATAAATTGTGCTTAACTAATAGGTGTTAGTTTGCAGTTGTTAATTGATGTCCCTGTTCATTGAAAGGATAGTAAATGGCTACAACAAAAGCAGAAAAACCAAAAGCAGCACCTAAGGCTGCCGCCCCTAAGAAAGCAGCTGCACCCAAAGCAGCAGCTGAAAAAAAACCGGCCGCAGTAAAGAAAGCTGCAACCCCTAAAAAAGCAGCCGCTCCAAAGAAATCTAAAACAACCAGTCCTGAAGAACGCTATCGCATGACTGAAGTTGCCGCTTATTTCATCGCCGAGCGCGACGGTTTTGCCGGCAGCCCGGTTGATTACTGGATTGCTGCAGAAAAACAGATTTCCAAACTACTGGATAAATAAACTCCCAACTTGCCAGCAAGCCTTGGTGCTTGCTGGCTAGATACTGTTGTTAGCTTAGCTCCGCCTCTTGCCAGAGGATATAATGTCGTTTTCCCTTCAATTTCCTGATTCATGCAGCAGATTCTCCCCGTTCCCAAACGCACAGATAGCATCAAGGTAGCCCCGCTCAGCACGGGCATGGACAGTATGGCGCTTGCCAATCTGGCATCGTCATTAAAACCCAAAGACACCAAGACACCACGACAACCGCTTGTAGTCATTACTGCGAGTGCGTTTGAAGCACAGCGTCTGCTGGAAGAGATTCCCTGGTTTGCACCAGAACTGGAGGTCAACCTCCTGCCAGACTGGGAGACACTACCTTACGATCATTTCTCGCCACACCCGGACCTGATCTCGGAACGGCTGGCTACGCTATACCAGATCAGCCAGAACAATTGCGATGTGATACTGGTACCTGCGGGAACGGCATTATTAAGGCTGCCAGCCCAATCCTATCTGGCAGCCAATAGCTTCATGCTGAAAAAAGGTCAGCGTCTTGACCTCGAAGCCTTGCGCAAGCAATGCGCCGAAGCTGGCTATCACCATGTCTCTCAAGTAATGAGCCCGGGCGAGTTCAGCGTTCGCGGAGGGCTGGTCGATTTGTTTCCCATGGGCAGTGCTCTACCCTACCGGCTTGACTTGTTCGATGATGAGATTGAGTCCATACGGACATTCGATGTAGATACCCAGCGCAGCCTTTACCCGGTGGCAGAGATACGCTTGCTGCCGGCACGTGAATTCCCGCTGGATGAAAAAGGCATCGCACGTTTTCGCCAGAATTTCCGTGAGACATTTGAAGGTGATCCTTCACGCAGCCGGATTTACAAGGATGTCAGCAAGGGTGTCGCCAGTGGCGGCATAGAATGGTATTTGCCATTATTCTTTGAGCAGACAGCCACATTTCTCGACTATATTCCGGAGAATGCACTCTTGTGCCTGCACGGCAACCTGGATTTGGCCGCGCAGTCCTTCTGGCATGAAGCGCAATCACGCTATCGCCAGCTGGCACATGATCCAGAACGCCCTATCCTCAAACCAGAAGCCCTGCTAATCAAGGCAGAAGATTTCTTCACACAAACACACCAATATCCAAGGCTGCAACTCAGCACAGAGAATGCGGGCAATACGCTGCCACCGCTGGATATTGAGCGCCGTGCAGAGAAACCGCTGCATAAGCTGCAAACCTTTATCAAGGGTTATCAGGGCCGCATCCTGATCGCAGCAGAAAGTCTGGGGCGCCGTGAGACCATTGCCCAACTGTTTGCCGAACATGGCTTGCAACCGGCGGTTGGCGAAAGCTGGGCCGATTTCATCGGCAATCATGCCCGCTTCATGCTGGGAATTGCGCCTTTACATGCAGGATTTCTGGCAGAAGATTTTGTTGTTATCAGTGAAGCTGAACTATATGCAGCCACGGTGCGCCAGCAACGCCGCCGCGAAAAGGAAAAAGCGCGCAATGCTGAAGGCATGCTCAAAGACCTGTCCGAGCTGCGCGAGAACGACCCGGTTGTCCACGAACAGCATGGCGTTGGTCGCTATCGCGGCTTGGTGAATCTGGATTTTGGTGAAGGCGAGACCGAATTCCTGCTGCTGGAATATGCCGGCGACGACAAATTGTATGTACCGGTCTCCCAGCTATTCCTGATTTCCCGTTATTCCGGCGGGCCACCCGAATCTGCCCCCCTGCACCGCCTGGGTAGTGGCACATGGGAAAAAGCCAAGAAAAAAGCGCTCAAGCAGATACGCGATACGGCTGCCGAGTTACTCAACCTCTATGCACAAAGAGCAGCGCGCAAGGGGCATGCTTTCAAGCTGACCTTACAAGATTACGAAGCATTTGCTGAGGGCTTTCCATTTGAAGAAACACCAGACCAGCTGTCAGCGATTGAAGCTGTCATCAGCGACATGCAATCCGGCCGGCCGATGGATAGGCTAGTGTGTGGCGATGTCGGCTTTGGCAAAACCGAGGTTGCCCTGCGTGCTGCTTTTGTTGCCGTGATGGGTGGCCGTCAGGTAGCAGTACTGGTACCTACCACGCTACTAGCAGAGCAGCACTACCAGAATTTTGTAGACCGTTTTGCTGAATGGCCAATCAAGATCGCCGAGATCTCACGCTTCCGCACCGCCAAAGAGCAAGCCGAAGCGCTGCACGGCCTCACTGAAGGCAAGATAGACATCATCATCGGCACCCATCGCCTGATCCAGAAAGACGTAAAATTCAAGAATCTGGGTCTGGTAATACTGGATGAAGAACACCGTTTTGGCGTGCGCCAAAAAGAACAGCTCAAGGCTTTGCGAGCAGAAGTAGACGTCCTGACACTGACTGCTACACCGATTCCGCGAACACTCTCTATGGCGATGGAGGGCCTACGTGAATTCTCAGTCATTAGCACACCGCCGCAGAAACGACTGGCCATCAAGACTTTCCATACAGATTATTCTGAAGGCATTATTCGTGAAGCGGTCATGCGTGAATTCAAGCGCGGCGGACAAGTATATTTCCTGCATAACGAGGTGGATACCATCTTTGTCATGAAGGAAAAACTGGAAAAATTCCTGCCAGAAGCGCGTATCGGCATTGCTCACGGTCAGCTGCGCGAGCGCGAGCTAGAACATGTAATGCGGGATTTCTACCAGCAGCGTTTCAACCTGCTGTTATGTACTACCATCATTGAGACTGGCATTGACGTGCCAACCGCCAACACCATCATCATGAACAAGGCTGATATGTTTGGTCTGGCACAGCTGCACCAGCTGCGTGGCCGCGTTGGGCGCTCGCACCATCAGGCTTATGCCTACCTGCTTACAGAAGCTGGCCGCAAGATCACCCCGCAAGCGCAAAAGCGTCTGGACGCTATCCAGCTGCTGGAAGACCTCGGCGCTGGC
>CAYXMC010000047.1:0-9364 GCA_964466095.1 uncultured Methylophilaceae bacterium
ATTTTCGGCGCTGGTGGCGGCGCAGCCATGAGCAAGGATTACAACGTTGATGTACTCGGCTCTCTGCCGCTAGACATCAAGATACGTGAACAGGCAGATGGCGGAGAACCAACAGTGATTGCCGACCCAGATGGCTCAATCGCTGCCACTTACAAAAAAATTGCACGTGATACTGCAATCAAGATTGCCAATCTGGGTTTAGACCACAGCAGTAAATTCCCGAATATCGTGATTCAGAACACATAACTTTCAAAGAGCCAATAAAAAAGCCTGCATCGGCAGGCTTTTTTATTGGGAGCATTTGCTTAAACCATCAAGGCAATTCGATACCGAAATAATAAACATCGACACCAGCGGTCGGCTTAATCAACGTAGCAGGAATCGGCTCACCCTTCCACCAGTTGTTCACCGCATCCTGCTTGCCAGCACCCGTCACCAAAAACACCACTTCACGCGTATCGTTGAGGCGATTTTGGCTCATGGTAACGCGCTCGGCAGGTGGTTTTGGGGAATTGAACACGGGCACCACATCCGCACTGTTATCCACCGCTTGGCCGGGAAACAGGCTGGCAGTGTGCCCATCCTCACCCAAACCTAGTAACACCAGATCAAAAGTACCAAACCCGGCTATTGTTTTAGCATAAGCTTTGGCACCTTCGACCGGGCCCAACTCTGTTGGAATATCATGAATCTGCGTCTTGGGGATCGCAACATGATTGAGCCAGGTAGTCGCCGCCATCAGACTGTTGCGCTCAACATGATCTGGCGGCAGGCAACGGTCATCGTTATAGAAGATGTGCCACTTGGACCAGTCAGTATCAGCGTCTTTCAGCAAGGCAAATACGCTCTTGGGTGTGGAGCCACCGGCCAACACGATAGAGAACTTGCCGCGGGCCGCAATAGCTTCACTGGACGCTGCCAGGATACGTTGCAAGACTGCCTGATTGATTTCGTCTTGTGAGCTGAAACCGTGCCAGCGTGAGGTCTGGTCGTTTATTTTTAGGGTTTGCGTCATTTTTTGAAAAAGATATTTAAGTTACAATATTGAATTCTAAATGACGCACCAGTCACTTACAAAATGTTCTCTTACAAAAGATAACGAAACTCTCACCTGATCAAGGAATACATCAATGAAAATCGCAATGGTAGGCTTGGGCAAAATGGGCGGCAACATGACCACCCGTTTATTACGTGCTGGCATCTCAGTAGTCGGCTACGACAGAAGTGCTGAAGTCATCAATCAGCTCGTGGAAAAAGAAGGCATGATAGGTGCAACCTCTGTTGCTGATGCCGTTTCAAAGCTCACCGAAGCTGACCCGAGCGCCAAGCGCATCATCTGGTTGATGCTGCCAAGCGGCGCACCAACAGAAATCCAGATTCAAGACCTCGCGCAGATGCTGTCCAAAGGTGACATCATTATTGACGGCGGCAACTCCAACTACAAAGACAGCCAACGTCGTGGCGCGTGGTTGGCCGAACGTGGTATCGGTTTCATGGATGCTGGCACCTCCGGTGGCATCTGGGGCCTGGAAAACGGTTACTGCCTGATGGTTGGTGCCACCCCTGAAGTTGCCAAGGTGGTTGAGCCTGTGCTGATGGCTTTAGCACCAGCCAAGGATCGTGGTTGGGCACATGTAGGCCCTATCGGTTCTGGTCACTTCACCAAGATGATCCATAACGGTATCGAATACGGCATGATGCAGGCGATGGCTGAAGGCCTGGATCTGATTCGTGGAAAAGAAGACTTCCACCTTGATCTCGCGCAGATCACCGAACTCTGGCGTCATGGCTCCGTAGTTCGTAGCTGGCTGCTTGACCTGACTGCTGATGCTTTGAAGGAAGATCAAGAACTCGCAGCTGTTGCTCCATACGTTGCTGACTCTGGTGAAGGTCGCTGGACAGTGATGGAATCCGTTGAGCAAGGTGTTGCTGCACCGGTACTGACACTGGCTCTGCAAGCTCGCTTCCGCAGTCAGGATGCAAGCGGCTACAGCTACAAGCTGCTGTCCATGATGCGTAATGGCTTTGGTGGCCACTTCGTTAAATCCGTACACGATAAATAATTAACCTTATGAACGCTGGGCAGCTAACTGCCCGGCAGCTTTTCTGGAACTGGAAATTTAAGCAATGACAAAACAAATCGACCCATGCACTCTGGTTTTGTTTGGCGCCAGCGGCAACCTCTCACGCGTCAAATTGATGCCAGGCTTGTTCAGGCTGGATGCCTTAGGCCGTTTACCAAAAGACATGGCCATCCTCTCTGTAGGCCGCGGTGAAGTGAGCCAGGAAGCCTGGCACGCAGACATCAAGGGCATGCTCGATGCCAAGTTCAAGAAAGGCTACGATCAGGAAGTATTCAAGCGCTTTATCGCACGTAACCACTACCACGCAAACCCACCAACCGACCCAGATGCTTTCAAGAAGATGAAAGCAGTGCTGACGAACGAAGCGGTTTTCCCACAAAACTTCGCTTATTTCCTCTCAGTGCGCCCTTCTGATTTTGCTCAGGTAGTTGACCAACTGGCTTCTGTTGACCTGCTTAACGAAGAGAAATACTGGCGCCGCGTTGTCATTGAGAAGCCATTTGGCACCAACCTGCCATCTGCCAAGGATTTGCAGGCCTCTATCACCAAGCACCTGAAGGAAAGCCAGATCTACCGTATCGATCACTACCTCGGCAAATCAGCCTTGCAAAACATCCTGCTGCAACGCTTTGCCAACACTGTGCTGGAACCACTGTGGAACAAGGATTACATTGACCATGTACAAATCACCAACACAGAAATGTTGGGCGTAGGTGACCGCACCGCTTTCTACGATGCTACTGGCGCATTGCGCGACATGATACAGAGCCACGTGCTGCAAACTCTGGCACTGACCACCATGGAACTGCCAAAAGACCTGAGCCCGGATGCCGTGCGTGCAGAAAAGATCAAGGTGCTGGAAGCGATACGCCCGATTCCGGTCAACGACCTCAAACACCATGCATTCCGCGCTCAGTATTGCGCTGGCGAGATTAATGGCGAGAAAGTACCGGGATATCTGGAAGAACTCGGTAACAAGGACAGCGTGGTTGAAACCTATGCTGCACTCAAGTTATTTATCGACAACCCACGCTGGCAAGGTGTGCCCTTCTACATCCGCACTGCCAAACGCCTGCACGAAGCAGACACCCGCATATGCGTTCGCTTCAAGAAAGCACCATTGCAGATCGGCAACGGTCAGGATCAAAACTGGCTCATCATAGGCATCCAGCCTCGTGAATGTATCAAGCTGGAAATCCAGTCCAAGATTCCGGGCCTTGACATCAATACCCGCACTATTGAGCTAGATGGTGCCAACCGTCAGGATGGAGACGAGACCGTAGATGCTTACGAGGCTCTCTTGCTGAACTTGATGGAAGGTGACAATTCACAATATCTGCATATCAGCGAAGTAGAAGCCCAATGGCGTCTGGTTGACCCAGTCATCGAAGCTTGGGCTGCTGACAAGACCCCTGTGCATCAATATCCGGCTGGCAGCAGCGATCCGGAAGCATCCAAGATCATCTTCGAAGCTGAAGACCAGTTTTGGCGCTATAGCATCGCACTGGGTGGCGACAAGGCTTAACTCTCATATCGGGCGGCCATTTAAGCCGCCCATCTAAACTACAGGGATATCTATGAGCATCAAATCCGACAAGTGGATACGCCGCATGGCTGAGCAACACGGCATGATTGAACCGTTTGAGCCTAGTCTGGTACGTGAAACAAATGGCCAGAAGATCGTCTCTTACGGCACATCGAGCTATGGTTACGATATACGTTGCGCTGACGAATTCCGCGTATTCACTAATATCAATTCCACGATTGTCGACCCCAAGCAATTTGATCCGCAATCCTTTGTGGAAGTCTCCGGCAAGGGTTATTGCGTTATCCCACCAAACTCCTTCGCTCTGGCTCGTACTGTCGAATACTTCCGCATTCCGCGCAGTGTGCTGACAGTCTGTCTGGGTAAATCCACTTATGCGCGCTGCGGCATCATTGTTAACGTAACGCCTTTCGAGCCAGAATGGGAAGGCTATGTAACCTTGGAGTTCAGCAATACCACACCTTTGCCAGCCAAGATCTACGCTGGCGAAGGTTGTGCTCAAGTACTGTTCTTCGAATCTGATGAAGTTTGCGAAACCAGCTATAAGGACAGAGGCGGCAAATATCAAGGTCAGGTTGGCGTCACCCTGCCCAAGATTTGATCTTGCTCTGAAGTCTCCTGACAATAAAAAAGCCACCCAAGGTGGCTTTTTTATTTAGTCTGGCTATTTATACCAGCTTATTTCTTTTCTTCAATAAACTTCTTCAAAGCTGGCAAGCCGGCGTCATAAACAGATTCCACAGCCTTCAGGGCAGCTTCATTGTCTTCGCCTTTAGGCGCGTCCACCAAGTATGCCTTGTTGTAGAAACGACCAGTCCAGATCACAGTAGATTCGCCAGCAGCAGGACCCGCCTTCACTTGCATCACTGATTTGTAGCCGCTGACTGGCAAAACACCTTCAACAATGCGGTATTCCAGCTTCATGTCATCATCTTTGGCACTGACTTGCTTCTCCAGAATAGTACCGCCATCTTTCAGCGTCAGTACACGATGTGGCAATTCTTCGCCATTTTCATCTTTACGCACGTCCTGCTTGGTATCAGCCACAAATGGATGCCAATGGTGCATGCCGCCAAAATCCTTGACCACAGCCCACACTTTGGCTGGCTCAGCCTTAACCACGACCTCTCTGACTACTTTCTGTTGCAAAGGGGCATTGGCGGCGCCAACAGACAATGGCAGCAACAAAGCTGCCCCGATTATCGCATTCACTAACTTCATCAATCAAAACTCCTAGTATTTCAAGAAAACCCTGCCTAATAACGAAATTATTTACAGGGCACAGATTTGCTAGCCAACCTGACAAGCCAGCCAGACAAAGGCTGCAAATTCTAGACCAAATATGCCGCAGCCCCAAATGCCGCATCAATACTGGATTGCAGCAATATCTAATCTTGCAACTACTGGCTGAAAACAAACACCATAACCACCAGTACCCAGCATTAAGTTACACAGTTAATATCCGGTCAAAATCCGGCAAAAAAAGTAGTGAAAACTTCATCTGAAAAATATCGCAAAAAAGGTCGTAAGTTTTTCAAATCATGCTATATTTCGCCCCTTGATTTTATTGACAGTGGCTAGAGATAGCGCTGGGAGACTTGCATGAAATTCCGCTTCCCTGTCGTCATCATCGACGAAGATTTCCGCTCTGAAAATTCCTCAGGTCTGGGCATACGCGTGCTGGCCAAAGCTATCGAGGATGAAGGCTTTGAAGTGTTGGGTGTGACCAGTTATGGTGATCTCACCTCCTTTGCCCAGCAGCAAAGCCGTGCCTCAGCTTTTATCTTGTCGATAGATGATGAGGAATTCGTTGAGGAATCACCGGATGCACTGGAGAATCTGCGCAAGTTTGTTGACGAGATTAGGTTCCGCAATGAAGAAATCCCAATCTTCCTGCATGGTGAGACACGCACCAGCCGCCATATTCCCAATGAAATCCTGCGCGAGCTCAACGGTTTCATCCACATGTTTGAAGACACCCCTGAGTTTGTTGCGCGCTACATCGTGCGCGAGGCGCGCACCTATCTGGATAGCCTGCCGCCTCCTTTCTTCCGTGCATTGACTCACTATGCGGCAGATGGCTCTTATTCCTGGCACTGTCCTGGCCACTCTGGTGGTGTCGCATTTCTGAAAAGCCCCGTAGGCCAGATGTTCCATCAGTTCTTTGGCGAGAACATGCTACGTGCCGACGTATGTAATGCTGTCGATGAATTAGGCCAATTGCTGGATCACACCGGCCCGGTAGCCGCATCCGAACGAAATGCAGCCCGTATTTTCAATTCTGATCACCTGTACTTCGTGACCAACGGCACTTCCACTTCCAACAAGATTGTCTGGAACTCGACTGTAGCGCCCGGCGATATCGTAGTGGTAGACCGCAACTGTCATAAGTCTGTGCTGCATTCCATTATCATGACTGGAGCCGTGCCCGTATTCTTGATGCCAACACGCAATCATTTCGGCATTATCGGCCCTATCCCCAAGGCAGAATTTGCCTGGGAAAACATCCAGAAGAAAATCGAGCGCAACCCGTTTGCCACTGACAAGAACGCCAAGCCGCGTGTCCTGACCATTACACAATCCACCTATGACGGCGTACTGTACAACGTGGAAGAAATCAAGGAAATGCTGGACGGCAAGATTGACACTCTGCACTTTGACGAAGCCTGGCTACCACATGCGACCTTCCATGACTTCTATGGCGATTATCACGCAATTGGTGCAGACCGCCCACGTTGCAAGGAGTCCATGGTCTTCTCCACGCAATCCACACACAAGCTGCTGGCTGGCCTGAGCCAAGCCTCGCAGATTCTGGTACAGGATGCGGAGAACAACAAGCTGGATCGTGATGTATTCAACGAAGCCTATCTGATGCACACCTCCACCAGTCCGCAATACTCGATTATTGCCAGCTGTGATGTGGCTGCCGCCATGATGGAAGCACCAGGCGGAACAGCTCTGGTCGAAGAATCAATTGCTGAAGCGCTGGATTTCCGCCGTGCCATGCGCAAGGTAGATGAAGAATGGGGTGCAGATTGGTGGTTTAAAGTCTGGGGCCCGGATGACCTTTCCGAAGAAGGTATCGAAGAACGCGAAGCCTGGATGCTGAAAGCTGGCGAGCGCTGGCATGGTTTCGGCAATCTGGAGCCTGGCTTCAACATGCTGGATCCAATCAAAGCCACGATCATTACGCCAGGGCTGGATGTGGAAGGCGACTTCTCCGATGAATTCGGCATACCTGCCGCCATCGTTACTAAATATCTGGCTGAGCATGGCGTCATTGTTGAAAAGACTGGTCTTTACTCTTTCTTCATCATGTTCACCATCGGCATTACCAAAGGTCGCTGGAACACCATGGTAGCTGCCTTGCAGCAGTTCAAGGATGACTACGACAAGAACCAGCCACTATGGAAAGTATTGCCTGAGTTTGTCTCCAAGCATCCACGTTATGAACGTATCGGCCTCAAGGATCTCTGTACCCAGATTCACGAAGTCTATAAAGCCAACGATGTGGCACGCCTGACCACCGAGATGTATTTATCAGACATGGTTCCGGCCATGAAGCCAACCGACGCCTTTGCCAAGATGGCTCACCGCAAGATCGACCGTGTCGCGATTGATGAACTTGAAGGCCGTGTGACTGCAGTCTTGTTGACCCCTTATCCACCAGGCATTCCATTGTTGATTCCGGGAGAGCAGTTCAACAAGATCATCGTTAATTACCTGAAGTTTGCGCGTGCGTTCAATGAACGCTTCCCCGGCTTTGAAACCGACATTCACGGCCTGGTTAAACAGGAAGTCGAGGGCAAAGCCGTGTATTACGTGGACTGCGTTGCGGAATAATCAGCGCGTACGCTGATAAATCAGGTATTCGTAATCCAGACCTTGCGGGGTGCTATGCGCCTCCCGCGAGGTCAACTCCCACCCAGCCAGATCGAATTCCGGGAAAAAGGCGTCACCTTCATAAGATGCCTTGATCTCAGTGATGTAGAGTTTATCGGCCAGCTGCAGGCCATCTTTGTATAATTCCGCTCCACCAATCAGGAACACTTCCTCATCATTACCACAAAGCGTAATAGCTTCTTGCAGGCTGTGTGCTATCAGCGCGCCTTCTATGCGGTAATCAGGATTGCGTGTCACGATCACAGTGGTACGGCCTGGCAGCAAACGATTCAATGACTCATAGGTCTTACGACCCATAATGATGTGATGACCGGTAGTCAGCGCGCGAAAACGCTTGAGGTCTTCCGGCAGATGCCATGGCAAAGTATTGTTGATACCAATGACACGATTGGCAGAAATGGCGACAATAAGCGATAAACATGACATAGCCGCTATTATACTTTAAGGAGCAGTACCAATTTGCGTATTAGTTACCCAAGATCATTTCTGAAGTTGCTGTTGATCGGGTTTGCACTGGCCATGCTGCCCTTGCTGTTTGCCTTTATTAATGCTGCGGTATATCTGGACAGGCTGGCTGAGCAAAGCCGCAATACGGTAACGCAATCGGTGCAGGCGACCCGTGCCAGCCGCGAACTGATGGAAAACCTGAACCTGATGGAACGTAGCGCCCGCCAGTATTTTGTGCTACATGACAAACAGTTGCTGGATAACCTGAGCCACGCCCACGAGCAATTTGGCAGCAGCCTGCATGCCTTGCAGCAATTAGGGATCAGCCGTCAACAACGAGAAAATCTGGGCAAGCTTGAAAACCGCGCCGACAGCCTTTACCAAGAAATTATGCAGGTAGAGCCAGATAAAGCGGTTGCGGCCAACAGTATCAGCCAGTTTCTGCAAATTGCGGAATTCAGCCAAACCATATTGCTAGAAATCAACAAGCAGATAGACCTCGAATCATCCAAGCTTGCAGTCACTGCCGAGAGTACGCAGCGCATGCTGATCTCGCAAACGATTACCTTGCTGCCGGTAGCGCTGATCGTGGCTGCCGTGATCACTTTTTTGGTGGCACAGCCGATACGCCGCATGGATGCAGCTATCAAGCGTCTGGGTGAAGGCGACTATCAGGAGCCCATCAGCATTGATGGCCCGGGTGACCTGCGCGCACTGGGCGAACGTCTGAACTGGCTACGCTCGCAACTGGACGGATTAGAGCAGCAAAAGCAACGCTTCTTGCGTCATGTCTCACACGAGCTGAAAACGCCGCTGACAGCAATACGCGAAGGCAGTGAACTGCTGAGCGAAGAAATCGGCGGCGCACTCAATCCGCAGCAAAAAGAGATCACGGGAATATTGCGCGAAAGTAGCCTGCGCCTGCAGAAAATGATAGAAAACCTGCTGAATTATTCTGCAGTCCAGCACCAGCCACCTGCGCTCAAGCTGATTACAAACGATATGGGGCAACTGCTAGAAGAAGTGATCAGCAGTTATGCCCTGACGCTGTCCAGCAAGCAGATACACCTGAACCGTGAACTGCATGCATGCACGCTGCAAGCAGACCGAGAGAAACTGCATACCATCATCGACAATCTGGTATCAAATGCCATCAAATACACACCAGCAGGCGGCAGTATTCTTCTCAAAACCTGGACTGATAACACGCATGCAATTTTTGAAATCCATGACGGTGGGCCAGGCGTGATGGCTGCTGATCGCGCCCGTCTTTTTGACCCTTTTTATAAAGGCAATGGCATCTATGAA
Organism: uncultured Methylophilaceae bacterium; assembly: GCA_964466095.1. Classification (GTDB taxonomy): domain Bacteria; phylum Pseudomonadota; class Gammaproteobacteria; order Burkholderiales; family Methylophilaceae; genus CAYXMC01. The sequence continues at coordinate 9,289 of CAYXMC010000047.1, forward strand.
AGCCTGGTCAGTGGCAGTGGCCTGGGGCTTTCTATCGCCAAGGAATACGTTGATGCCCATGGTGGCGAGATTACCC
>CAYXMC010000048.1:0-6644 GCA_964466095.1 uncultured Methylophilaceae bacterium
CGCTTGATTGTCTTCTGTGACCATCTGCCAGAAATCAACACCCAAAATATCAGAAGCTTCGGCAAAGGTTTCGCGTACGACTGCATTATCTGCCAATCCCTGCATCATACCTACTGATTGTGAGCCTTGGCCCGGAAAGAAAAATGCAAACTTCATCATGAATATCTCTTGATTAATCAGAACTTAACGAGCGCAGAACCCCAGGTAAATCCACCACCAAAAGCTTCCATTAGTATGGTCTCACCTCGCTTGATGCGCCCATCACGAACAGCAACATCCAAGGCCAGAGGAATGGAGGCAGCAGAGGTATTGCCATGCACATCTACAGTCACAACGACTCTATCCATACTCATGCCCAGCTTTTTAGCTGTCGATTGCAGAATACGGATATTCGCCTGATGCGGTACCAGCCAATCCACATCGGACTTTTCAAGTCCGTTAGCTTCCAGCGTCTCATCCACAATCGCATCCAGCGTATTCACCGCTACTTTGAATACAGCATTGCCTTCCATCTGAATGGTCTTGCTGCCATGACCATTTGAGATACCCGCAGGCACATTTAACAGGTGGTTATAACTGCCATCTGCATGCAAATGCGTTGACAACACGCCTGGCTCATCGCTTGCTGTCATAACTATAGCGCCAGCACCGTCTCCCCAGAGGATGCAATTACTGCGATCTGTCCAATCTGTAATCCGCGACATACAGTCCGCTCCCACAACAAGGACACATTTGGCTGCACCGCTTTTAATGAAATTGTCTGCAGTAGCCAATGCATAAACGAACCCACTGCATACGGCCTGAATATCGAAAGCAGGTGATCTGGAAATGCCAAGCTTATCTTGCAAAATACATGCTGTGCTGGGGAAGGTATGATCTGGTGTCGTAGTTGCAACAATAATTAAATCAATATCACTTGCATCAATTCCAGCTGCCTGAATAGCATTCCGGGATGCGTTTAGCGCAAGATCACTGGTAAATTCGTCTTCAGCTACGATATGACGCTCACGAATACCCGTTCTTGTAACAATCCACTCATCAGTTGTATCCACCATACGCTCTAGCTCAGCGTTAGTTAATACTTTTGCAGGAAGGTAACTACCTGTACCCGCTATTTTTGAATATGTCATGCAGGAGCCTTGTTCAATTCCTGATTACTGATAATGTCATCAGTCACATGGGACGATGGCTTTAAATGTTCGATCTCAAGCTGCTCGGAAATGCGCCGCAATACTCCGCTACGCGATTCTTCAACTGCAGTTTGTATCGCGTGCATAAAAGAAAAGCTGTCAGCCCCACCATGGCTTTTAACTACAATGCCTCTTAAACCAAGAAAACTAGCGCCATTGTAACGTCGGGGATCCAGACGTTTTTTAAATGATTTAAGAACTGGCAAAGAGATAAATGCCATGAGCTTGGTCAGAAAATTTTTCTTGTACTCATGCCCGAGAAAACTAGCCATCATGTGGGCAAGTCCCTCTGAGGTTTTCAGAGCAACATTTCCGACGAAGCCATCACAGACTACCAAATCGGTCGTGCCTTTGTAGATGTCGTCACCTTCAACATTGCCGTAGAAATTGAGATGACTATTTCTAAGCAGATCCCCTGCCTGTTTTACGACTTCATTGCCCTTAATATCTTCAGAGCCAATGTTGAGTAGGCCGACACTGGGCCTATCCTTGTTTTCCACACAGGCAACCAACATGGCACCCATAATGGCAAATTGCAACAAATGCTCAGGAGTACAATCAGCATTCGCACCCAAATCCAGCATATAGGTCATGCCTTTTTTGTTTGGCAGAACACCAGCAATCGCTGGCCTGTCGATGCCAGGCAAAGTCTTCAGAACATATCTGGCAGTTGCCATAAGAGCGCCTGTATTGCCCGCACTGACGCAAGCGTTAGCTTCACCACTCTTGACCAGATTAATAGCGACACGCATAGAAGAATCTTTCTTATTCTTCATCGCGCTTTGAGGAGACTCATCCATGGTCACGACTTCGCTTGCATGATGAATGCGAAGCCTCGGGCCAAGCTCAGCTTTATGGGCAGCCAATTCCGCCTCAATTGCCTCAGCAAGACCTACCAGAACAATATTGATATTGCTATCGTGCTTGAGTGCAGCCAACGCGGCCGGCACTGTGACATGAGGACCGTGATCGCCCCCCATGGCATCAATAGCAACTGTGATATCCAGACTCAAAACTTGTAGACTAAAAACAAACGCCGACGACCTTTAACAATCGCCGGCGTAATGATTTTCAAGCTATTACTCGCCCTTGGCAGGCAATACCTTGCGACCACGATAGTAGCCATTGGGGCTTACGTGGTGACGTAGATGTGTCTCGCCTGTTGTTGGCTCAACAGCTAAAGGTGGATTCGTCAAAAAGTCGTGTGAACGATGCATACCGCGCTTTGACGGGGACTTCTTGTTTTGTTGAACGGCCATTTTAAACTCCTATCATTAATCAATTCTGGCTTTTATTAGCTTTAAAAGCCTTTAATACATCAAATGGATTGGGCTTAACCGCCCCCTCCGCACTGCCACTAGCCCTGCACTCATTTGGATCATGCTTAGGCGCAAGTGGCAACGCCAATAAAATCTCATCTTCCAACAAGTCCAAAACCTGCATTTTCTCATCCGCCACAAGATATTCTTGATCATCAAGATTATCCTCATCCAGCGGAATCGACCCTTCATCTGGAACCAGAAAAAACAATGATTCCAAATCCAGATCATACTGCATAGGCTCAAGACATCGCTGACAGCAAAGCATTAACTTGCCAACCACCTTTAATCTGAGCCACGGCTTGGAATCAGCCGCTACGCCACCAACCAGACCCCAACTGAGCTGATTGCCAACCTCGGCCAACGATTCGCCTAGTCGCGATAAATGCGAATCCGCAATTGTATCATGAATTTCATAGGCTTTTCGCGCAAATTCAATGTTGTTGATGATGTGCTGTGCAGTCATAAGGCGCGCATGATATAATTTGCACCGTTTTGTGTCAAAAACCCAGCTACTTCAAACCTCAAGATTCAGGTCTACGCGTGATAAAAAAAATTCTTGTTGCTAATCGTGGTGAAATTGCCGTACGCATTGTACGTGCCTGCTCAGAAATGGGCATCAAGTCTGTTGCCATCTATTCAGACGCAGATCGCCATGCATTACATGTCAAAAAAGCAGATGAGGCTTATAACATAGGTTCAGACCCCGTTGCCGGTTATCTGAATGCGCACAATATTGTAAATCTGGCAGTGGCTTCTGGCTGTGATGCTCTACATCCAGGCTATGGCTTTTTATCTGAAAATCCGGAACTCGCGGAAATATGTGCGAGACGGGGTATAAAATTTATTGGCCCTGACGCTGATGTTATCCGCAAAATGGGTGACAAAATTCAGGCCAGAAACGCGATGATTGCTGCAGGCATTCCCTGTACTCCTGGTAGCGATGGCAATATCGACACTTTGGAAGAAGCAAGAGTTATTGCTAAGAAAATCGGCTACCCTGTGATGCTAAAAGCCACCAACGGTGGTGGAGGCCGCGGTATCCGTCGGTGTAATGACGAGAAAGACCTACTGGGCAACTATGACCGTGTCATATCCGAAGCCAGTAAAGCATTTGGCAAACCTGAAGTTTTCTTGGAGAAATGCGTGGTTAATCCGCGCCATATCGAAGTTCAGGTGCTCGCGGACAGTCATGGCAATGTGATTCACCTATTCGAGCGTGATTGTTCTATCCAGCGACGCAACCAAAAACTGATTGAAATAGCGCCATCCCCGCAGTTGAGCAATGCACAGCGGGAATATATAGGCAATCTCGCAGTCAAGGCAGCCAAGGCTGTGGGGTATGAAAACGCTGGCACAGTAGAATTTCTTCTAGATTCCGATAATACTTTTTACTTCATGGAGATGAACACCCGTCTTCAGGTTGAACATACAGTCACGGAAACCATTACTGGTATAGACATTGTTCAAGAGCAAATCCGTGTTGCTGATGGGCAGGCGTTGCAGTACAAACAGTCTGACGTGCACTATCGTGGCTATGCAATGGAGTTTCGCATTAACGCAGAAGATCCTAAAAATGATTTTCTGCCCAGCTTTGGTAAGATTACGCGTTACTACGCACCTGGCGGCCCCGGCGTTCGCATGGACGCTGCGATGTATAGCGGTTATGTAATTCCGCCTTACTACGATTCCATGTGTGCAAAGTTGACAGTTTGGGCATTGAATTGGGAGAGCGTTATTGAACGCGGCAGACGAGCTCTCAATGACATGGTGGTATATGGAGTAAAAACCACCATTCCATATTATCAGGAGATTCTCAAGCATCCGGATTTCAGAGGTGCAGAGTTTGACACTAGCTTTGTTGAATCACACCCTGAACTGGTGAACTATGCGACAGAATTCCCACCGGAATTGATGGCCGCTGCAATTTCTGCAGCGATTGCCGCACATGAAGGTATTTAAGTAAATTTCAATCATAAAAATTTAAAGTGACGCATTAAGAATATGGCTAAAGTACATGTTACAGAACTAGTTTTAAGAGATGGTCATCAGTCTTTGATCGCAACCCGTATGCGTACGGAAGATATGCTACCCATTTGTTCTAAACTTGATTCTATTGGCTTCTGGTCACTGGAGGCTTGGGGTGGCGCGACATTTGATGCCTGTGTCCGCTATTTGAAGGAAGACCCATGGGATCGTCTCAAGAAATTGCGCAAGGCATTGCCTAATAGCCGCATACAAATGTTATTACGAGGGCAGAATCTGCTCGGCTATCGCCACTATTCGGATGACGTAGTTCAAGCCTTTGTGAAAAAGTGCGCTGACAACGGTGTTGATGTATTCCGTATATTCGATGCCATGAATGATGTACGCAATCTGCGTGTGTCTGTAGAGGCAGTCAAAAAGGCTGGTAGGCACGCTGAAGGTACGCTTAGCTACACCACCAGCCCTGTTCACGATATCCCGCACTTTGTGAAGTTGGCCAAAGAGCTTGAAGCAATGGGTTCCGATACGATTGCCATCAAGGACATGGCTGGCCTGCTTACTCCGCAAACTACATATGACTTGGTCAAAGCGCTGCGTGAAGCCGTTAAGCTACCTGTGCACTTGCACAGCCATGCAACATCCGGCCTCTCCGCTATGTGCCTGTTGAAAGGCGTAGAGGCTGGTGCAGCAATTGTAGATACTTGCAACTCTTCATTTGGTGAAGGCGCCAGCCACCCGTCTACAGAAAGTATCGTCGCCGCATTACAAGGCACTGAATATGATACCGGTCTTGATTTAGCTGGATTGCAAGAGATTACGGCTTATTTCCGTGAAGTTCGCAAGAAATACTGGCAATTTGAAAGTGATTTTACTGGTGTTGACACCCGTGTCTTGGTGAATCAAGTACCAGGCGGCATGATTTCAAACCTATCCAATCAGCTAAAGGATCAAGGTGCACTCAATCGTATGGATGAAGTGCTTGCTGAAATCCCCTTGGTGCGCAAGGATCTTGGCTACCCTCCACTAGTAACACCAACTTCTCAAATCGTAGGCACACAGGCCGTGCTCAACGTAATGACTGGTGCACGTTACAAGTCGATTACCACAGAAGTGAAAAACTATTTTCTGGGTCAGTATGGCAAAGCGCCTTCTGCAGTGAATGAAGAAGTTAAGAAACTCGCTGTAGGTGATGCAGAGGTGATTGAATGCCGCCCTGCCGACTTACTTGAGCATGAAATGGACAAGTTGCAAATAGAAGCTGAGGGGCTGGCAAAGACAGAGGAAGATGTACTCACCTATGCCATGTTCCCTGATCTGGCAAAAACTTTCCTGCAAGAGCGCAATGCCGGCACACTGAAAGCCGACCCACTGCTGACCAAGGAAGCTGCAACAACTAGTGCTGCACGTTATGCTCCAAATGAGTTCAAGGTGACGTTGCATGGCGAAACATTCCACATCAAGCTTACTGGTAGTGGCCACAGAGGCGAGGAACAACGTCCATTCTACGTCTCAGTAGATGGCATTGCCGAAGAAGTAGTGGTGGAAACACTGAATGAGATTGAAGTCTCTGGCAGCAAAGGCGGCAGCAAGAAGAAGTCAGTCGCAAGCGTTGGCGCAAGTGGCCGCCCTCGCCCATCTCATGAAGGCTGTGTGACTACTGCAATGCCTGGCAGCATCGTGGATGTCAAAGTTAAAGCTGGCGATAAGGTTGCTGCGGGTGATGCTGTGCTAGTCATTGAAGCCATGAAGATGGAAAACGAGATTCAGGCTGCAATCTCTGGCGTAGTAGTGGCTGTACATGTCAAGAAAGGCGACTCTGTAACGCCTGATGAATCACTGCTTGAAATACAACCGGATTAATCAAGGCTAGACCACCCCTGACAAAAGCCGACAGTGTAAAATCTGTCGGCTTTTTTAATTTATGAGCTGCCATGAACAAGCCTGAACTGATACTTGCCTCCTCATCACCATATCGCAAAGAGCTGCTTGAAAGGCTGCGCATCCCCTTCCTAGCCATTTCTCCAGATATAGATGAAACGCCAATGGCGGGCGAAAAACCGGAGGAAACCGCTTTGCGGCTCGCTCAACTTAAAGCCAGAAAAATCGCTGAGAGTCATCCGAAAAGCCTGATTATAGGTTGTGACCAAGT
>CAYXMC010000048.1:6654-9314 GCA_964466095.1 uncultured Methylophilaceae bacterium
CAAGTGGCAACCCTTGATGACATACAACTAGGAAAACCCGGCAACCATGCAAATGCATTACGCCAGCTTCAATTGATGCGTGGGCGGGAAGTTATTTTCCATAGTGCTTTGTGCCTCTACAACCCTGCTACTCAAAAGATGCAGGCTGAAGTTGTACCCTATGTGGTGAAATTCAGGCAACTGCATGATGCACAGATTGAGAACTATCTGCAGCTTGAGCAGCCATATCAGTGTGCTGGCAGCGCGAAGTCAGAAGGTTTGGGAATTGCAATTATTGAAGCAATGTCAGGAACAGACCCGAATGCGCTGATCGGATTACCGCTCATTCGCCTGATTGCCATGCTGGAAAATGCAGGTGTTCACGTTATTTAATCAGGCCATCAACGCTCATTGGAGAATTTCTCATGTTCAAAACCAATATAATCGCCAGCTGCCTGTTATCCATTTATTCAGTCACTGTATTTAGTGCAGAACCAGAGGAAGTTCGCAGCACCCTGCAAGACCAGCAGGACGTTGCGGTCACAATTTACAACGACAATCTGGCTTTAATTAAAGACCAAAGAAAGGTCAAACTCAAAACTGGATTGAATAACCTAGCTATGCGTGATGTAAGCGCACAAATCCGGCCGGAAACTGCCTTGCTGCGTAGTTTGGCGATGGGAAGTAGCCTCACCATATTGGAACAGAATTTCGATTTCGACCTACTCACGCCGCAAGCGCTTTTGGAGAAATTCGTTGGCAGGAAAGTCACAGTCATCAAGACCAACCCGGCTAATGGGCAAGAATCGAATGAGTCTGCAGAGGTTCTGGCTGCAAGCAATGGCGTAGTATTACGTATGGCCGACCGCATAGAAACTGGGATACCAGGCCGCATCAGTTATAGCGATGTGCCTGCAAACCTTAAGGATCGGCCTACACTTAGCATCCTGCTGCAAAACAAAATACCCAGCGAACAAAATGTTGAACTGAGCTATCTGACTTCCGGCTTGAACTGGAAAGCAGATTATGTGGCTGAGCTTGGACAGAATGAAGACAAGATTGACCTTTCGGGATGGGTGACGCTGAACAACACGAGTGGCACCAGCTACCGCAATGCCAAGTTACAGCTGGTAGCAGGTGATCTTAATCGTGTACGTGAACCTCGCCCTATGGCAGCCAAGACCATGCGTATGGAAATGATGGCGGATGCTGCTCCCTCCATGCAGGAAGAATCATTGCTGGAATATCATTTGTACAGCATGGATCGGCCCACTACCATCAATGAAAACCAGAGCAAACAGGTAGCGCTGCTATCGACTACAGGCATTAATGCCCGTAAGGAGCTTGTGCTGAAAGGAGCGGATTATTATTACCAATCCAGCTATGGTGACCTTGGCCAGAAAATGAAGGTAAGTGTATTTCTCGAATTCGAGAATAATGCCAGCAACAAGCTTGGAATCCCGCTTCCTAAAGGCGTGATGCGTGTCTATAAAAAAGACACTCAAGGCAATGCACAATTCATAGGTGAAGATCAGATAGACCATACACCCAAGAATGAAAAGGTACGCCTCAAATTAGGTGAGTCGTTTGATGTCACTGCAGACAAGAAGCAAACAGATTTCAAAAAACTACCTAACCCGGGCAAACCCAATATCATGGTTGAAAGTGCTTACGAAATAATTCTCAAAAATGCAAAAAAAGAACCTGCAACGGTATTGGTGCAAGAGCCCATCCCCGGAGATTGGAAAATATTAAAAGCTAGCCATGTCGCTGATAAGTCCAGCAGCAATACCGCCACATGGAAAATAGAAGTGCCGGCTGAAGGTAAAACCACTCTGAACTATCGAGTACAGGTGAAATATTGAGCACCGGCACCCTTTATTTTATTCCTGTCACCCTTGGAGATGACAAGATTGAGAATGCTCTACCGCAAGAGGCAATTAAAATTGCGCGAGCGCTTGATACCTTTATTGTTGAAAATGAAAAGACAGCAAGAAGATTCCTCAGCCTGCTTAAAACAGAAAAACCAGTACGAGAGCTAGCATTATCCCCACTCAATGAGCATACGACTGATCAGCAATTACCGGCATTGCTCGCACCGTTATTAGCAGGTAAAAACGTTGGCCTGATGTCTGAAGCAGGATGCCCTGGGATAGCCGATCCGGGTGCCAGAATTGCAGCATTGGCGCATCAAAAAAATATACGTGTAAGCCCGCTCATAGGCCCCTCTTCCATACTGCTAAGCCTTATGGCATCGGGCATGAATGGCCAGCGTTTTACTTTCCTTGGATACCTGCCCACAGATAAATCAGCGCGCATCCAGAAACTCCGTGAAATTGAGCAGCGAGCGCACAAATTTAACGAAAGCCAGATATTTATTGAAACGCCTTATCGTAACCAGCATATGCTGGAAGACATACTGCAAAGCTGCCAGCCAAACACAAAATTATGCTTGGGCCGCAATGTGTCTTTGGAGAATGAGTTTATCAAGACCAGGACCATCGGAGCTTGGAAACAAGTCGAGTTACCAGACCTACACAAGCAACCAACTGTTTTTATCCTTGGAAACTAGATTTTTCCATTAAATTTCGTACTGGTGCATAGCTCATCCTATGTACCGGTGAAATACCATGCTCTTGTAATTTTTCCAGATGATAAGAAGTGGGATATCCTTTGTGTTT
>CAYXMC010000049.1:0-5820 GCA_964466095.1 uncultured Methylophilaceae bacterium
AACCAATCCGGTTCATCCGGGTGGCCTGCCAGATTGAGGCGAGACACAAAAGTTTCGTAGCCACCGACGATGACCATGATCAGCAAGTTGGAAATCATCACCACGTCGATCAAGCCCAACACAATCAGCATGATATCGGCTTCACCAAGATGCGTTACTTTCTCTACTAGGTGAGTGAGTTCCACCATGAAGTGAAATACATATACGCACTGGGCGATAATCAGGCCCAGATAAAGGGGCAGTTGTAACCAGCGACTACCAAAGAGAATAGCACTCATGGGTTTCATTTGAGGTGGGGTGTTTTGCATGGCTCTTACTTTCAAATACTAAGTTGATTGATTGCTTTGTTCAGTTCTTCAACGATGCTGTTCCAGTCCTTCCGTTTAGCCTGGCGGAACAAACGCACGCTAGGATACCACGGACTGTCTGGACGTTTGGTCATCCAGCGATAGTCGGCACGGAATGCCAGCATGATCCAGGCAGGCTTGCCCAGAGCGGCAGTCAGGTGCGCTACGGCACTGTCTACTGAGATCACCAGATCCAGATTTGCAATGACAGCGGCCGTTTCATCAAAGTTCGTCAGTTCTTTGTCGAGAATGGTGACATTCTTGTGGTGATTGAGTATTTCTCGCTCTGCAGCTTTTAGGTCTTTTTGCAGACTGATAAACGATTTCTCCGGGTGCTTGCTGACTAGGGCGCAGATAGCCTCAACATTCGATGATCGGTTGTGGTCGTTCATGTTAGAGCTGCTGCCGCGCCACACCAAGCCAATTTTCGGTTTTTTCGATGGTAGTCGCTCAGACCAGGTGCCAACCTTTTTTGCATCTGCCAGCAGATAGGATGGGTAATGCGGAATCTCCGCTTCAGAGAATGTTTTCGCCCAGTAGGGCAGGCTCATTAGTGGAATGCGGTAATCAAGCGATTGTGGTGTGACCTTGGCATCTAGCACATGTACTCCGGGGTAACTGCGGCGCATGAGGCTGACGAGGCTGTGCGATACCTGTAACCAGCATTCGGCACCTTGTTCCTGTAATAATCTTGCATAGCGGGACATCTGAATACAATCGCCAAAGCCCTGTTCTGCCTGAATCAATATGCGCTTGCCGCGTATATCTACCCCTTGTTCGAGCTGTGGGTAGGGTGTCTCCGGCAGTGGTTTTTTTTCAGGGCGATTGAATCTTTCTTCATACTCCTGCCAACCTAGCTCAAATTGACCCAGGCTAAGTCTTGCAAGGCCACGATTGAATTTAGCATGAACATAATTCGGGTCTAGCTCTAGTGCCTTGGAATAGCAATCAATGGCTTCTTCATGCCTGTTCATTTCTTTCAGGGAAACGCCATAGTTGAACCATGCCATCGCTGAATCAGGGTTGAGCTCCAATGCTTTCTTGATATGAGGCAGTGCCATTTCCACATCGTTCATGTCGTAGCACATCACTGCAATATTAATGTGCGTTTGCTCATGTTCCGGGTTAATCAGCAGCGCTTCATCAAATACGTTTTTAGCCTCTGCATAATCACCAACTTCGCTGAGCATACTGCCGAGATTGTTCAGCACGTCGAGGTCTTGCGGCATCAGCTCTGCAGCCCGGCGGAAGCTCGCCAGTGCCCGGTCTTTTTGCAATAGCATCTTGAGAGCAATTGCCAATGATTTGTGGGCAAAGCCATGCTCTGGATATTGTTGAATGAGCAGGGTGGCCGTTTTTTCCATTTCCTCCCATTTTTTGTCGTTGTAAAGCTGGACCAGTTTTTCCAACTCGGCTACTGGTGGTTGGGGTCGTAAATAGCTACGGATTGGCTGTTTTCCCTTGGCCCATTTTTTTAATGCACTAGCCATATGTTTGACGACTGGCTGCCAATCGCCTTTTTTAGGCTGGTTGAAAATGCGCATGCTGGGGTACCAGGGGCTATCTTCACGGTCATACATCCAACGCCAGTCACCGGAATAGCGGTTAAACAACCACACAGGTTTTGCCAGAGCACCCGCCAGATGGGCAACGGAAGTATCAACTGAAACTACCAAGTCTAGCGTTTCCATCAGGGCGGCAGTATCGGCAAAGTCACGAATCTCGGGCATCCAGTCAGTCAGGTATTGTTTGCACAGCTCCGCAGTTTCTGGACTTGTTTGGTTGGATTTCTGGAGGCTGACCCAGCATATGCTCTCTATTTTGAGTAGAGGCAGCAGTTGTGCCAGCGCTATGCTGCGCTCTTTGTCGTCGCGCAGTTTGTCACCTCCTGCCCAGACCAAGCCTACACGGGGTTTTTTACTGGCGATTGGAGCCAAGCGGGATTCCCAATAATGCACCCGGTTCAACGGGGCGGAAAGATATGGCACTTGGCTTGGCACGTTTGCCAGTGTGGTCTTGAATGCAAGTGGCAGAGACATCATGTGGCAATGAAATTGCCATTGATTCCCGTTATCTACTACCTGATCGACGATGCTGACATTGGGCAGATTAGAGAAAGAGCCACGCAGTATGTTGATAAGCGCCGGAGGGCATAGCAGTGCTACACGTGTAAAGCGTTGTGCAGCTAATCGCAGATAGCGCACAAACTGGAAGTTATCACCTATGCCTTGTTCGCAGAAAACCAACAAGCCACTGCCTTTGGGCACAGGCTCGCCTTTCCATTGTGGGGAGGGCGTTTTCGGTTTGTCTGTCATACCTAACAAAGAGGAGTGCGAGCCTTGCCAGCGATACTCATAATATTGCCAGCCTTCTTCCCAATCTCCATGCATGAGCAATGCTAATGCCAGCCCCATATGTGCCACGTGATAGTCTGGGTTGAATTGCACAGCTTGTTTGAACAGTGGGATTGCCTTATCAAGTTGATGAGTATCCATGTAAGTCGCAGCCAGATTGTTTAACAACTCTGGGTTTTCAGGCTCCAGTGCAACGGCTTTTTGCAGTTGCTGCAGCGCGTCTTCGAAATCTCCTTGCATCTTGCAGGCAACCCCCAGTCCATTCAGCGCAATGGTGAAATCTGGTTTGAACGACAAGGCCTCACGATAAAGTTGTATGGCTTGCAGTACCTGACCTTTTTTTAGGTTGGCCGTAGCGTAGTTGGTGATGGCTTCCGCAAAATCTGGCGCCAACTGCAGAATGTGCATGAAGATTGCTATGGATTCATCTATTAGGCCACGCGCTAGGAGTGAAGAAGCAAATTTATGCAGACGTAGTGGCTGACTCTTGGCCGATGCCGTTACGCTGAGGAAATGACGGAATGCTTCTTCGTAAATCGCCAGCAATTCCCGGAACGGGGATTTTTCCAGTTTTTTTGTCGTAAGTGGCTGAGATGTAAGCTGATGATCATGTGATAGCAAGCTTACTGCAATATCGCAGATACGCAGGGCAATTGGGTCATCTTGCAAGCAGAGTTTGCTTGCGGTTTCTGCCACTTGAGAAAAGCGGGCGCTTTGCAACAAGCTCAGCAATTGCTGCAATCCCTCATCGCGCGGGTTATCGTGGAGAATATCGGCTTGCGTGGTTGAAGCAACAGGGTCTACTGAAAAGTAGGGCGAGCTGGTTTTTGCTAGCGGTGTCAAAGGCTCTTCAGTAGGCTGGTCTGAAACAGTGGCTTTTTCTGGCATGGTTGCCCACGACTGTAATGAGCCGGATACACGGCTGATGACAGTTGTCCAATCACCGGATTTGGGCTGGTTGAATATGCGCATGCTGTCATACCAAGGCGTGTATTCGTCCGCAAGCATCCAGCGCCAGTCGCTGTCATGGCGGTTGAGCAACCATACCGGCTTGCCGAGTGCCCCTGCCAGATGGGCGATAGAAGTATCCACACTAATGACCAGATCGAGCTGGCTGATGATGGCAGCGGTATCGGCAAAGTCCCTGACCTCATCCATCCAGTCATGGATGCCAGACTTGATATCGGTGGGCAGAGCTTTCTCTGCGCTATCTGTTTTTTGCAGGCTGACCCAGTGAACGCGCTTGTTCTCAAACAGTGGTTTTAGTAACTCGGGCTGTATGGAGCGTTTTTTGTCTGCAGTGAGGCCGCTACTGCCGGTATAAACAAAACCGACGCGTGGCTTTTCTGCCAATTTTTGCAGCTTTTCCTGCCATATTTTTATCCGCTCTGTGGGGGTAGTCAGGTAGCTTTTCCCTGTAATGTCGTCTACCTGAAATTTAAGTGCCAATGGTAGAGAGATTAGCGCGCATTGCCATTGATAACCTTCAAAGCTGGGCGGGATATCCAACTGAAAGTGCACATTTCCCAGATTGCTGAAGTTTTGCCTGAATAATTCAAGTGTTGGCCCACTGCAGATCACAGTAACTTGGCGGAACATGCCAGTGACACGCGGCAACAGGCGAATAAACTGAAACTGGTCGCCGAAGCCCTGTTCTATATATAGCAATAGGTGGTCATTACCGGTGTCAGCTTCACCACTCCATTCCGGCAAATGAATTTCGGGCTTTTTCTTTTTGCCCGCCATTGCCATATCTGAGCCATCCCATCGGTACTCGTAGAGTTTCCAGCCTTCATCAAACTGACCTTTAGCCAGCAAATTGCTGGCTAGAGTGTAGCGAGAAAAAGTCATTTTAGGCTCAAGCACTACTGCCTTGCGTAGATGCACAATGGCTTCATCAATCTCGCGCATTTCCCCTAGCAAAACACCAAGATGGTGACGGGCATAAAAATTATCCGGGTCCAAGCGCACAACTTCAGTGAAACATTTTCGTGCCTCTTTGTGGTTGTCTGATTGATAAAATCTGTAACCAAAGTTGTTGAGCAGGCGAACCAAGTGCGGCACAAGCGGCTGTCTGTTGCGTGTGTAGACAGCAACGTATTCCTGCACCAATGCCTGATATTCTTCTGGTGATTTCTGGTTGAATGCGTTGAGGAGCAGTTGCAAGTCTTGTTGCAGCAATTGCGATTCTGCTTCGGTCAGTGGCTGCCGTTTGTGGCGTGGATGACTCTCCAGTTCGCTAATAACGCGGGCTATGACACTTGTCCAATCGCCAGATTCAGTTTGGTTGAAGATGCGCATGGTTGGATACCATGGACTATCTTGACGGTTGAGCATCCAGCGCCAGTCACTTTCCCAGCGATTCAACAACCAGACTGCCTTCCCCATGGCTCCAGCCAGATGGGCAACAGAGGTATCAATGCTGATGACCAGATCAAGTTCATTGATGATGGCAGCGGTATCAGCAAAATCCTTGACCTCATCCATCCAGTCAATCAAGCCGCTATCGGCAGGCAGGTCTTCTATATTCTCTTTTTGCAGATTGATCCAGGCGATCTCTGGCACTGCCAGCAGCGGCAAGATGCACTCGGTTGGCATGCTGCGTTTAAGCAGGGAAGTGTTGCCTTGATTGCCTTTCCACACCACGCCGACCCTGTAGCGTTCGCCAGCGATCATGTCCATACGAGCACGCCAGATATTTACTCTGTCTGCAGGTGCTTTTAAATATGGCGTCTGCTTGGTCAGCTTGTTTTCCTCAACCTTGAAAATATTAGGGAGTGACAACAGCATGCAGTGATAGCAGGTGCCTTGCAGCAAATCTTCAGGGAAGGGCAGCTTTGAATTCAAGCTGAGGTTCGCTATATGCCTGAACGAGTGTTCGAACAAAGGGATCAGGAACTTGCTGCAATTCAGTATCAGTCGAGTGAATTGGTGGCTTGCCTGTTCTATATACCTGACGAACTGAATCGCATCACCAAATCCCTGTTCGCAGGTCACCAGCAGCGTGGAATCAGGAACGGGGGTTTCTCCATGCCACTCAGGCACATTGGTCTTGGGTTTTGTGACCTTGCCTTCAATGGCATAGTTAGATCCCAGAAATCGGTACTCGTACTCTTGCC
>CAYXMC010000049.1:5830-9263 GCA_964466095.1 uncultured Methylophilaceae bacterium
TGCCAGCCTTCCAGCCACTCACCATTCATGAGCAGCGCTAATGACAAGCTCATATGTGCCTTGTAATGGTCTGGAGATTTTGCGAGCACTTGTCGATGTTTTTGAATCGCGAGTTCAGGTTTGCGCAGGTTGAGGTAGAGACAGCCTAATGTGTATTCAACCTCGGTCTGGTCTGGCAGCACCATCAGACTTTCTTCAAGATATCTGATTGCTTCGCTTGTATTTTCTGCGTTCATCAGTGAGATGCCGAATCCATTGAGGATATTGGCATAGCTGATTGCAAAGCCAGTCTCGGGATCCGGATATTTCCTGGCAAGCAGGATAGTCTGGTTGCGATGTTCTTCTATATTGGCAGCAGAGAACAGGTTCAATAAATGCTGCATAGTGGCAAAGTCCGGTGCCTTATGAGCAGCCTCATTACTTCTGGGGTGGCTGGCTTCCAGCCCCTGCCAACTGATTAATTCTTTTGACACCCGTTCTATTACTTCCAGCCAGTCGCCAGCTTGTACCTGATTGAAAAGCCGCATGGAAGGGTACCAGGGGCTATCTTGGCGTTTAGTCATCCAACGCCAGTCACCTGCAAATCTGTTGAGCAACCATGTGGGTTTGTTCAATGCTCCTGCCAAATGGGCGACAGATGTGTCTACACTAATCACTAAGTCAAGGTTTTCGATCAGTGCTGCGGTATCGGCAAAATCCTTGATTTCATCCATCCAGTCAATCAACAGGTTGGCCAGTTGCCCTTGCGCTTTCTTAGTGGACTTGTCGGTTTTCTGCAGGCTGACCCAAGTGAAATTCTGGTTCTCCAACAGCGGTTTCAGTAAATGTGGCGGGATACTGCGTTTGCTGTCGTCTTTGAGCAGATTGCCGCCTGCCCATACCAGACCTATGCGGGGTTTGTCTTTGTCGGAGACTGACTCCAGCTTCCGCTGCCAGTGTTCCATGCGGTTCTGCGGTGCTTTGAGGTATGGTACTTGGGCGGGGACGGTTTCAAGCGTGGTGTCGAAAGCTAGTGGTAAAGAAAGTGTAGGACACTGCCATTGCCAGCGATGTTGCTGCTTTGGTTCACGGTCAGTGATCTCAATATTGGCAGCCTGAAACGACCCCCTGAATATATTGACCAAGGGAGAAGGGCAGATCACAGTGACCTGACTAAAACGTGCTGCCACCATGGGGATATAACGAATGAACTGAAAGCTGTCGCCCAGGCCTTGTTCGCAGAATATCAGGATGGCGTCACTGGGCTTCGGAGTTTCGCCACGCCACTGCGGCAGCGACGTTTCCGGGCGTTTCAGCGAGCCTTCAATCGCTTGCTGGAAACCACTCCAGCGTGATTCATAAGCTTTCCAGCCTTCCCGCAATTCACCTTTAGCCATGAGTGCCATACCTAGGCCCGCAGCTGCTGAGTGATACTCTGGATTGACCGCAAGTGCTTTGCGATAGTATTCGATCGCGCCGTCTACATCCTCCTTGTCGCGGAAGACATTAGCAAGATTGTGATAAGGGTCATGATATTCGGGGCGTGCAGCGATTGAGAGTCGGTAATGGGCAATAGCCTCTTCTACTTGGCCATTGGCCTTAAGGGCATTAGCCAGTCCGTTCAAAGCTTCCGGGAATGAGGGCCGGATTTCCACGGCTTTCTGATAATACTGGATGGCGGCGGTTGGGTTGCCTAGGCTCATCATGGCATTACCCATGCCATTCAGCGCATCAACGTAATCCTTGCGGAGTTCCAGTGCCTTTGTGTATTGCTGCACGGCTTCCTTGGCTTTACCCATTTCACGCAGCGCATTGCCATAATTATTGTAGGCCTCCGGGTACTCGGGATTGAGCTTCATGGCCGTTTCATAGCACTTCATCGCTTCTTCCGGGTCGCCTTTGGCGCGTAACGCCATTCCCAGGCCATTCAGTGCTTCTGGATAGTTGGGTCGGAGTTCCAGTGCTTTGCGATAATAAGCGATGGACTCTTCCAGCTGGCCTTGTTCGCGTATGGCAGAGGCAAGATTGTTGTAGACATCAAAATCATCTGGTGTGAGTTCTACAGCCTTGCGCATGGCCAGAATAGCCTCTGCATCTTTTTTCTGCATTTTCAGGCTGACACCCAAAGCTTTCCAGCCAAAGCCGTTTTCTGGCCACTTTTCGGTTATTTTGCGTGCTTCGATTTCTAGTGTTGTGAGATCGCCCTCATTAAACAGACTGACAATCCGGGCCATTTCCTCGGCAGAGGGGCCGCCAGATGCTGTGGCATCCACCACATTCTTGTTATCTCGCCCGGTTTTTTTCACTGCAACTCGCTTTCCAGTATGTAGCTGGCACCATCATCCTTTGCCAGCAACTGGTTTAATACGGGCATTGACTCCTGCAGCGTCTTGGGCAGGGTCCACGGCGGGTTGATGATGAAGAGGCCGCTACCGAACATGCCGAAGCCATCGGCCGACGGATTCTCAACACTCAAGCTAACATTCAGCCAATTAGGCGCTTGCAGTTTCTTTAGTTTTTCCACCATTTGTAG
Organism: uncultured Methylophilaceae bacterium; assembly: GCA_964466095.1. GTDB lineage: Bacteria > Pseudomonadota > Gammaproteobacteria > Burkholderiales > Methylophilaceae > CAYXMC01. Next base: position 8,343 of record CAYXMC010000049.1, read on the forward strand.
CGGCTCGGCACGTTGCAAGAGCGGATACCAGACGATATAGGTGCCGGTAGGAAAACGCTGCAAGCTATCTTTGATGCTGTCGACTACACGTTGGTAATCTTCCTTCTGTTCATAGGGGGGGTCTATCAAGACAACAGCCCGGCGGCTGGGAGGTGGCAATACTGCTTTCAGGCCGGAAAAACCGTCTTTGGCTTCTACCATGACCTTGCGGCCATGGTGCCCCATACTATCTATCAGCAGCTTGCCATCGGTTGGGTGTAGCTCGAAAAGCCGCATCTTGTCATCTGCGCGCAGAATTGTCGCAGCGCATGCAGGGGAGCCTGGGTAGCGGGAAAGGGTGCCTGGCGGGTTCATGCCCTTGATGGTGCTGACGTAGTGTTGTAATGATGCAGGCAGGTCGGGCGCCTGCCACAGCTGGCTGATGCCGCCAGAGAATTCTGCATTCTGAGTGGCGTAGCCTTTGTCCAGCGCATACATGCCGGCTCCGGCATGGGTGTCTACATATAAAAGCGGTTTATCTTTTTGCGTGGCATAAGATAGCGTCTGAAGTAGTACGTAGTGTTTAAGCACGTCGGCGTGATTGCCGGCGTGAAAGGCATGACGGTAGCTCAGCATCTGTATTCAGGTAATTTCAGTTTGTTGTTGTTTATTCAATAACACCGCATGCAATTCGCGCGCCACCACCACCCAATGGTTTAGGATCATCGCTGTAATTGTCGCCACCTTCATGGATCATAATACTGCGCCCGACGATATCGCTTACCTTGAGACGATGTGCGGAGATGATGCGTGTGGCCGTGCCGTCCTCGTTGACCATCAGGGCTGGCAGGTCGCCATGGTGACCTTCGCCATCAGGGCCTTCATGTTTTGCAGTGGCATAAGGGTCGTAATGACCGCCTGCAGCCAAGCCAGCTACTTTCT
>CAYXMC010000050.1:0-9173 GCA_964466095.1 uncultured Methylophilaceae bacterium
ATCCAGTCTATGGTGCCAGCTTCATCGTTAGGTTTCAGTACCTTTTGTTTGTGAATCGCATCAAACAACGGGCCGTGCAGTTTTTCCAGCACGCCCAGTGATTCAAGTGTGTAGAAAGCCTTGGCCATTGGTGCCCAGTCCTGACGAGGAACACCCGGAATGCGTTTGAAGGTAACGTCAGCAGGCAATTTTTTCACCCACTCAGTCAACATGGGTTCCATCTGGTAACAATGCGGACAGCCATACCAGAAGATTTCCATCACTTCGATCTTGTTGGGGTTGTCGGTAGGAATGACTTGCGCGGTCTGGTTGAATTCAATCCCGTTTTGCGGGTCAGCCATGACTTGGGCAGAAAGCAACAGCATCAGGGCGGCTAAGAGTTTTTTCATTGTAGGTCCTTGCTAGTTAATTTGTTTCGTCATCATTAACAACGTGCCAGTTGCATTTTGGCTGACTACGTTGACTCATCGTGCATTACTGATTGGGGATACTGGTATTCACTTTGATCAGGTCAGCCTTGAATCCGTTCTTGACCAGCTCAGCTTTGGTCTTGTTAATCTGCTCAATATCAGCATATGGGCCTACGCGCACCCGGTGCCAAACGCCCTTATCGGGAATGGTGGCTGTCTGCACAATAGCTTCCATACCCAATAGTGCCAGTTTGGCTTTCATATTGTCAGCTTCCTGCTCGGTCTGGAATGCGCCCACCTGCAAAAAGTAGTTCTCGTTGACTTTAACTTCCTGTTTTTGGGTTTCTTTTTGTTTGATTTCCTGTTCCGTGACCGTGGTTTCAGAGCCCGGCAGGATGGTGTAAAAATCGAAGCGAGGCTTTTCCTCTGCAGGCTTGGTGGCATCTGCAGCAACAGGTTTTTCAGCAGATTGCACCGGTGATTCTGTAGCATCAATGCTAGGAGCAGGAGTGACTTTGTTGACGAATGGGCTTTCACCGCCCTTGATCAGGATAGCAACGCCTACTGAAGCACCTACCCCTAGCAACAGGCCGACCAGCAAGCCCGCAAAAAATGGGCTGCCCTTGCTTGCGGGTTTTTCTCTTTGTGGTGCCGGTTTGTAGTCTCTGCTCACGTTATCTCCTCTGTTTTTGTGCTGCTTTTACTTTTGGGTTTTACTTACATCTTTTCCGGGGCACTGACACCGAGCAAGTCCAGACCATTTTTGAGTACTTGTCTGGTGGCTGCAATTAGCGCCATACGCGCCAGCTTGGTTGCCTCTTCAGAGGCCAGTATTTTATGCTCATTGTAGAAACTGTGCAGGTCGCTGGCCAAATCCTTGAGGTAGTTGGCAATCGTATGTGGCGCAAGTTCCGTAGCCGCATTTGCTACCACTTCCGGAAACTCGCTCAAGCGTTGCATCAATGCTGCCTCATGGTCAGAACCTAGCGGGCTCAGATCTACGGTCTCCAGGCTGACAATATCGCCACCCCATTGGTTGAGCACACTACAAATGCGGGCGTGTGCATACTGGATGTAATACACCGGGTTGTCATTGGTCTGGGCACGTGCCAGATCAATATCGAACACCAGTTGCGAATCGGCACGGCGGGCGGCCAAGAAATAACGCGTGGCGTCACAGCCTACTTCGTCAATCAGATCGCGCAGGGTGACATAACTACCAGCACGTTTCGAGAGTTTCACTTCCTCGCCGCCACGCATCACAGTCACCATCTGGTGCAGCACATAGTCAGGCCAACCTTGAGGGATTCCCACATCAAGCGCCTGCAAACCAGCCCGCACGCGGGTAATGGTGCTGTGGTGGTCTGCGCCCTGCTCATTGATCACGCGCGTAAAACCACGGTTCCATTTATCAAGATGGTAGGCCACATCAGGCACAAAGTAGGTGTAACCACCCTCTTTCTTGCGCATCACGCGATCCTTGTCGTCACCAAAACTGGTGGTGCGCAGCCATAGTGCATCATCCTGTTCGTAGGTGTGCCCGCTCTTGATCAGGTTCTGCACGGTGCTTTCCACCTTGCCCGTGGTGTAAAGCGCACTTTCCAGTGAGAACACGTCAAATTTGATTTGGAACGCACGCAGGTCGAGGTCCTGCTCATGACGCAAGTAAGCCACAGAGAATTTGCGTATGGATTCAGCATCGTTGACGTCGCCGCTAGCAGTGACTTCCATGTCATCTGCCACCACGGTTTCTTTGTTGAGGTAGGCCTTGGCGATATCGACGATATATTCACCACGATAACCGTCTTCCGGGAATTCAGGGCTGTCAGGGGTCAAGCCGAGACAGCGGGCATGTACTGACTTGGTCAGGTTGTCGATTTGCGCACCAGCATCGTTGTAATAGAACTCACGGGTCACATCCCAGCCGCTGGCTGCTAGCAGGCGTGCCAGACAATCACCCACGGCGGCACCGCGACCATGGCCTACATGCAGTGGGCCAGTCGGGTTGGCAGAGACGAATTCCACTTGTACCTTGCGGCCTTGGCCGTTGTTGTTATTGCCATAAGTATTGCCCTGCTTGCGAATCTCGCCTATCACCACATGCTTGGCGGCGGCGCTCAGGTAAAAGTTGATAAAGCCGGCACCGGCGATCTCTACCTTGCTTACAAGGTCAGAGGCAGGCAGTGCTTTGATCAAGCTTTCGGCAATGGCACGTGGGTTCTGGCGCAGTGGCTTAGCCAGCATCATGGCCAAGTTGGTCGAAAAGTCACCATGCTGGCTGTTCTTGGGACGCTCCAGCAGGATGTTGAGTTCGCTGGATTCGAGGTTCAAGCTTTTTGCTGCTTGTGCAAGTAATTCGGTAAGATGTGCTTTCAAAGCGGGATAATCTAATAAAATATTTAAAAACCGTATTTTAACGCATAGTCGACCCCTGCCATAGCAGAGTCCATCATCTGACAACTTTTAACCCATGCCACAGATATTAAGAGTCGCGCTCGACGTTCCGCTTGATCGCCTGTTTGACTACCTTGCCGGCGGTCAGCCTGCAGAGGTTGGTCAGCGTGTGATCGTGCCATTTGGTCCGCGCAAGCAGGTAGGCGTCATTGTTGCCGTCAGCGATAGCAGCGATTTTCCCGTGGAGAAACTGAAACCGGTGATTTCGGTGTTTGGAGATGAGCCGCCGCTGGATAGTGAGACTTTCAGTCTGCTCAAATTCTGTGCTGATTATTACCAGTATCCTTTCGGACAGGCCTTGCTTTCTACCTTGCCTAACCGCCTGCGCCAGACCCAGCCTGCCGTTGCACGCAGACAGTTTGTTTATGGGCTGACAGCAGCCGGGCTATCGGCAGACCTTGAGCTGATACCCAAACGCAAGGTGGTGCAGCACAAGCTGATGCTGGCTTTGGCTGAACATCTCAACCTGACAGAAGCTGCGCTGGCTGAAGTATCAACAGGCTGGAAAAAAGCCATGCAAGGCTTGATGGAACTAGGCTGGATTAAAAGTGAGCAAGTACTTGCAGGCTTTGATGGCAGGCAACTTTCGCAACAGCCACCACCGCTATTGAATGAAGAACAGCGGGCGGCAGTGGAAGCAGTGGTTGCACAGCGCGACAGTTTCAAGCCTTTTCTGATACATGGCATTACCGGTAGCGGCAAAACCGAAGTCTACATGCAGATACTGCAACAGATGCTGGTGGATAATGATGGTCAAGCGCTGGTGCTGGTGCCGGAAATCAATCTGACGCCGCAGCTGGAAGCGCGCTTTCGAAGCCGCTTGCCACATCTGCCTCTGGTAGCCCTGCACAGTAATCTCGGCGATAGCGAGCGCCTGCAAAACTGGCGACTGGCGCAGTCTGGGCAGGCACGTATCATCATCGGTACACGGCTAGCCGTTTTCACACCTATCCCCAAGTTGAAAGTGGTGCTGGTAGACGAGGAACATGACGGCTCATACAAGCAGCAGGACAGCATGCGCTACCACGCCCGTGATGTCGCCATGGTGCGCGCGCAACGAGCCAAAGTGCCTATCGTGCTGGGTAGTGCCACGCCCGCACTGGAGACCTGGCATAACGCCAATAGTGGAAAATACCAGCTACACAGCCTTAAACAGCGAGCGGTTGCCAAATCTGCTTTGCCTGAGATCCGCTGTATCGATACCAGCAAAGTCATCATGGAGAATGGTCTCAGTCCTGCGCTGGTGAAGGCGATGCGTCAACGGCTGGAAAAAGGTGAACAAAGCCTGCTCTTTATCAACCGGCGTGGTTATTCGCCAGTGCTGTTATGCAATGCCTGCCACTGGATAGCACCATGCATGCGGTGTAGCAGCCGGCTGGTGGTACACCTGCGTCAGGGGCGTTTGCGCTGCCATCATTGCGGCCATGAGCAGAAGATCGTGCGCCAGTGTCCCAGTTGCGGTAATCCGGATTTGCATCCCACCGGCCATGGTACGCAACGGCTTGAGGAAACATTAGGCAAACTATTCCCACAGGCGCGTATCCAGCGCGTAGACCGCGATACCACGCGCAACAAGAACGCGCTTACTGATATTCTCAGCGCTGTGCATGCAGATGAAGTGGATATCCTAGTGGGTACACAGATGCTGGCGAAGGGGCATGATTTTCCCAATCTGACGCTGGTCGGCGTGATTGATACTGACAGCGCTTTGTTCAGCCCGGATTTCCGCGCTTCTGAGCGGCTGTTTGCCCAGCTCATGCAAGTGGCCGGGCGCGCAGGCCGTGCCGAGAAGGCGGGCGAAGTGCTGATACAGACCACCTTCCCAGAACATAATCTGTTCAACGCCCTGCGCGTTCAGGATTACCCCGCCTATGCTGCATCACTGCTGCAAGAGCGCGAGATGACCCAGTTTCCGCCTTATGCTTATTTGGCCCTGATTCGTGCTGAAGCCAATGAATATGCACCCGTGCAAAGTTTTTTGAATGATGCCGGGGAATGGGCACGAGCCCTGACTCAGGACGTAATGATCTACGACCCGTTACGGCCGCAGATGGAAAAACTCAAGGGAATGGAACGCGGGCAACTACTGCTGCAAGCCGATCAGCGTTCAGCCATGCAAGTGTTGCTGAGAAATCTGGTACCTCAGCTACGTGAGCACCCACTCGCCAGCAAGATACGCTGGGCGGTGGATGTCGACCCGCTGGAGTTTTAGTGGCTTACTGCTCGTTTTCTTTGTTCTTGGGATCGCTTAGCTTGATGAACATGCGGGTCAAATAAGCTGCCATCAGAATCACGAAAATGATGATGCCCAGACTGAGCTGGCCGGTGAATGTGCCGAATAAATCCTTATACATATTAGTCTCCCCCAACAAGGACAATGTTGACAGAGACATTCTAGAAACAAGCGCCAAAGCCAGTATTGATTTACATCAAGCCAGCTCAAGGCAGCCTAGTGTTTAAGGGCACCAATATCCAGTTTAATAGCTACGGCTTTGCTGTCTCCTTGCACCTTGGCGGGTGAGCCAATACTTACTCTGCTTGCCTCAATACCAGATTGTTGCAACAGGTAGGCCTGTAAATTAGTCGCACGAGCCTTGGCCAGCGCTGCAATTTCGGCCTCACCCACGTTGGCAGTTTGGGTCAGTTGGTCCAGCATATTGGCGTATTTCGGATTGTCTTCAGGCTTGGCCTTGTTGAACAGGCCTTTGAGTTTGGTCAGGGCCTTTGCACCAGCGCCAGCACCTTGGCGTTCTTTCAACAGAAGTTCGATTGCGGTCTGCGCCTTGGGATTGTCGATATCAACTGGCCCTGGCTGTTCGTCATCTTTCAACTTGACGCCCATTTCCTTGAGTACATCTCGGCGGGTAGCTTCGGTTTGCAGTGCGCTGAGGTCGACAGCGTCATCCGTAGTTGGTGCGATGGTGAGCTGCAGGTTGGGACGCTTTGCCATGGCGGCGCCTATGGCTTTCACTTTTTCCTGCTCTTCAGGCGCCAGCATGGCCTTGCCTGGTTCGAATACAATCGCTTCCAGCTTTTCCGAGCCCAGCCCCATCAACTTGCCCAATGCGCGGAAAGGTGAGGTCACGATCTTGCCCAACACATTGACGATAGCTTTCCAGACGATTTTGCCGTAGCTGAATTGAGGGTCATCCAGACTGCCGGAGATCGGCAGGTCGAGGTCTATCAGGCCATCTTTGTCTTCCAGCAGGGCGATGGCCAGATCCAGTGGCAGATTAGCTGCATCCGGGCTATCCACACGCTCACCCAATTTCAGCTGGTTGATGACGAATTTGTTCTCACCTGCTAATTGGCGCTGCTTGATCTTGTATTCCAGATCTACCGAAAGCTTGCCGGAATCAATCCTGCGGCCAGCAAATTTGCCAGAATATGGTGTCAGGTTTTTCATTTCCAGATTGTGGAAAGCCAGCTTCAGGTCGGTAAAGTTTGTCGCCTGAAACGGTTTGACCGAGCCGCGGATACGTGCCGAGCCAAACTCATCCACCTTGCCATCCAGCTCTACCTGCGCAGTAGAAACCGGATTGCTGGACAAGCCATTAATTACACCGGAAAGCGTATTCATGCGGGTGCCAAATTGCGGTTTTAGGGACAGATCCGCAAATTGCATATCGGCGTTTTGTATGCTGATACGATCTATGCCGACTCCAAATGGAGGCCCACTATCGGCCTTGGCATCAGGCGCTGATGTAGCAGCATTAACCGGTTGCGGACGCATAATGCGTGTGACATTCATGGTCTTGTCTTCATGGATAATGAATTTCCCGACAAGCTGCAGGATATTCAGGGTATCCATATGCAGCTGATTGTTGGCAAATCCATACTTCAAGCTGTTGCTGGAGACTTCTTTCCAGGCAATAAAAGGCTCGGTAATGTCTTCTTCACTGATGGCCAGCTTGTTGACGCTGAAGCCACCGTTGAAATCCCCGCTCAGGTTTGGGCTAAAGTTCAGCACCAGCTTGCCGTGAACGCTTGTCTCGCCTTCATCCAGATCCAGATAGGCGGCCTGATTCACATAAGCAGTAAATGGCTTGAGCGATAGTGTGCTCAGGTTCAACTTGAGGTCTGTCTTGAAAGGCGATAACGCAAGCTTGCCGATCGCATCGAACTGGCCGCCCTGTTTGACCGTAAATTTTGCTTTCACCGGCAGAGGTTTACTCAAATCCAGAGAAGGATTATTCAGTTCAAACCCCAAGTTTTGCACATCCAGCACCAGCGGCTTTTTGGTGGTTTTGTCTTCTATATGCACACCGCTGTTTTCCAAGGCTAATGTATCCAGCGCCAATTTCCATGGGCTAGGCTTTGTCTGTTTAGCTGGTGGGGTGCTGGCGGGTGCAGGCTGGGCCAGTGCGCTTTGCCAGTTTACGGATTTATCAGCCTCGCGCAGCACCTGTGTCTGCAAGCCAGAGAGCACGATAGAAGCCAGCTTGATGCTGTTGTCTTTGATATTGATGCTGCCATCTTTCAGCGCAAGCTTCTGCAAACTCGCCATCGGTTGCGGCGAGATTGCCGATTGCAGGCTGATCTGGTTAAGCTCCAACCCTAGATTGTTGATGGTGATGCCGTTGGCGTTATTTACATTTAAGCCAAGGTTAATGTCTTTGATATGTGTATTCAGTGGGTGGCTAAAGCTGGCATCGGAAAATGCAGCTTTCCAGTGTTGTAGTTGCACATTGGCAATCTCAAAGCCAAATGGCTTGCCCTTATCGGCTGTATTTTCCGCAGGTACATCAGCCTCTGCTTTGCTCTCAGGCGCCAGTGCCAGCAGGTTAATGCTGCCATCTTTGGCGCGGCTGGCATTGACTTCACCATTATTGAGGGTGATGTCGGCGATCTTCAGCTGATTGTCCGCCAAGTCAAAATCCACGCCTTTTACATCAGCCTGTTCCAGCTTGAATGCGGTGTCTTTACCCTCGGTCAATGCTAGTTGTTTGGCGGCAAAGTCCAGCCCGTTAAACTTAAGCTGTGTGCCCTTCTCCATGCTGAATTCAAGCTTGGGCAGTTTAACCGTCGCTTCATCCAGCACTAGCTTGGCGTGAGGGTTGAGGTCGCCAGCCAAGTGCGCGAGTTTGATGGCGAGGTTGTTGAGTTGCACCACAGGCTTGGGTTCTTCGCCCTTGGTCATGGCAAAGCTGTAGCTGAATCCCGTTTGCAGATCGCCAGCCGTTAGTTTCAGTGGCATGACATTCGGGTCAACCACTTGCAATAGCTTGGCGATATTGAGGCCCTGTAAATCGAGTGAGCCTTGCGATGCAATTGGGTTGAGGCCGATATCACCTTTCCATTTCAGTGTGCCGCCCTGTTCCGGCAGCTTGGCCGAGATCAGGTAATCACCCCGATCTTCCGGCAGGGTTGATAAACTCTCCAACTCCAGCCCCAAGGGTTGCAGCGCCAACTTGAAAGGCTGCGGGCGATTACGCTCTGTGTAGGCGATGTTGCCGTTTTCAATCAGTATGTGATCTATCATCACCCGCGCCATGCCAGAGGACTCTTCCTCCTTGTCCTCATTTAGCTTGGCAATCAGTGCAGACCAGTTCAGCTTGCCAGCCGGGTCAATGTCAAAAGCCACTTTTGGCGCAGTCAGGCGTATATCTTTTAACCGCCAGGCAAAGTGAAACAAGCCCGAAGTCTCTGCATTCACATACAAATGCTCAAACCCCGCTAATGGCGCACCTTCTGGTGTGCTTAACTGCAAATTATCCACGCGCACGATCAAGCGCAACGGGTCAAACTTCACCTGATCTACGGTCATCCGGCTTGCCAGCTTGTTCTCTGCTACCCATGGCAATACTCGCTTGGCGAGCGGGTTAATGGCGAAATAAGCAAACAGCAGGTATGTAGCGATGATGCCAACGATGATTTTGAACGGCTTTGCAATCAGCAGGCTTTTAAGTTTGGGGTTCAAGGTGAGGTCTCTTGCAGGGTGATTTACTGGTTGAAGTATATCAGTCGATACAAGGTATATGCAGCGCATCAGAAGATTGAAGATATAGTAACGGTTGACGTTAATAACGAGTATCGTTACTATAAAATCTATGATAAAAAGTTTCAAATGCAAACATACCGCCGCCATTTTTCGCGGGCTTGAAGTCAAAAAATTCAGCCGAGATATACAGCTGATTGCTTATAGAAAACTGGTGTTATTGGAGGCCGCGACCAATGTCGAGTTTCTGCGAGTGCCACCGGGTAACCGACTGGAGAAACTCAGTGGTGACAGGCAAGGCTATTGGAGTATCAGAATCAACCAGCAGTTTAGGCTTTGCTTCAAGTTTGAAGACGGCAACGCGTTTGAAG
>CAYXMC010000051.1:0-9141 GCA_964466095.1 uncultured Methylophilaceae bacterium
TTCCAGCCTGCATGTACAGCGGCCACTTCAGTACCATGTACATCACACAGCAGCAGAGGCAAGCAATCAGCCGTCATCACAACACACACCGCACCTGTCCTATCTGTATAAGAGGCATCTGCGTCCGGCTGACATCCAGCGCTGGCAGCATCAGCCACGCTAACACCATGCACTTGATTCAGCCATAAAGGTTCTGCTGGAAGTAATGGATTCAGCAGTTGGCGATTGGCAGCTACCGTGATTGCATTATCGCCCACATGCAAGCCGAAGTTCAGGCTGTCATAGGGGGGCCTGCTATAGCCCCCTTTGCGGGTAGTCTGTACAGCCCGCACACTAGGCGGAGCTGGCCAATCCGGATAGATTAACTCAACATTATTCAATGTCTTCATCATCCGCTTCTATATATTCAGCCTCATCATCGAAGTCTTCATCTGACTCATCATCATACTCGTCATCAAAACTGAATTCATAAGGCTCTTCTGCAGATTCTTCTAGGCGCATGGCCTCTAGTAGCGCTTTCATATCTTGCGGCAGCTCTATCTGCCATTCCATGGCCTCCTCTGTATGCGGGTGTATCAAACCCAACTTGATGGCATGCAAGGCCTGACGCTGAAAATTGTCTACCGCCTGACGCAGCTCAGGGGTCATATGGCGGATAGGCACGATGCCACGAAAACCATAAACAGGATCACCCACAATTGGTGCTTTCAGATACTGCATGTGCACCCGTATCTGGTGAGTACGGCCAGTTTCAAGATTACAGCGCATATAAGTATGCACTGCAAAGCGCTCCAGAACTTCATAGCGCGTCACGGCTGGCTTGCCCATACGGTTTACAGCCATCTTGGTTCTCGCATGTGGATGGCGACCAATCGGCTGATCCACCTTTCCATTGCGCCAAACCTGCCCCCAGACAATAGTGCGATACTCGCGCTTTACACTACGTGCCTGCAACTGGCGCACCAAGCTGGTCTGCGCTTCCAGCGTCTTGGCAACTACCAGCAAGCCGCTGGTATCCTTATCCAGACGGTGCACGATACCTGCCCGCGGCAAGTCCTTTGCCTGTGGCACATGATGCAGCAGGGCATTAAGCAAAGTGCCTTCCCAGTTGCCTGCAGCCGGATGCACAACCATGCCAGCAGGTTTGTTGATGATGAGAATATGGTCGTCCTCGAACACGATATCCAGCGGAATATCCTCAGCCTTGAAGCTGCTTTCTCCACTATGCACTGCCTGTGGTAAAACACGAATTTGTTCGCCTCCCCATATCTTGGTTTTGGCAGTGACTTCCATGTTATCCATGGTCACAAGTCCATCCTTGATCCATGCCTGCAGGCGAGAACGAGAAAATTCCGGCAGCATACGTTGTAATGCCTGATCCAAGCGTAAACCGCCAAGATCTTGTGGTACTGTCAGAGTAATAGGTGTGATTTCAGTCATCAGTTATAATCAGTTGTCACGCAAACATGTTTTGCGCGGGTTTATAATCAAAAAAACTACACTTCTGGAATTTGTTAAATGAAACATAGTTTAGCCCTAATTGCGGCACTCTGGCTCACTGGCTGCGCCCTTTTCGGCGCCCCTACCGAAATCGACGAGACCAAAGGTTGGCCTGTACAGCGTATCTTTTCAGAAGCCGAACAAAAAATGCGCGACCGTGATTATGAAAAAGCGATCAAGTACTACCAGACTCTGGAATCCCGCTATCCACATGGCCGCTACGCCACCCAAGCCCAACTTGAAATCGCTTACGCCTACTTCAAGAAGAATGATCCGGCCTCGTGTATTGCTGCAGCAGACCGTTTCATCAAGCTGCATCCCAATCACCCGAATATCGACTATGCTTACTACATCAAGGGCTTAGCGACATTCAATGAGCGCGGCATTATCGAAAAACTGACCGAGCAACAAATCAGTGACCGCGACCCGAAATCCCTGCGTGAATCTTTCTCTGCGCTTAAGGAACTGGTTACTCGCTATCCAGAGAGCCGTTACGTCAAGGACGCCACCCTGCGAATGAGCTATCTGGTAAACACCTTGGCCAATCATGAGCTACATGTAGCCCGTTATTACATGAAACGTCAGGCTTATGTCGCTGCCGTCAACCGCAGCAAATATGTGCTTGAGTACTATCCTGAAACGCCAGCGGTTGAAGAAGCCCTAGTAATCATGATTAGTGCTTACGGGCTGCTCGGCATGGAAGACCTTAAAGGCGACACCATGCGCGTTCTGCAAACCAACTATCCGAACAGCAAAATGCTAGCCAAAGGTGTACCTGGTGACCAGCGCGTCTGGTGGAAATTCTGGGAAAGCCTTTATTAGGCGTTCATCAGGATAGGCCGGGCCATGCGCCGGCAACACTTAACAAGCCGGGTTATTTACCCGGCTTTTTTGTTGCTGGTTTTCTGCCAGTCGATGGCCGTGCATTGGAGGCTTTGCCACTGCGGCCAGCCTCTTCCTCCCGCTTGCGGGCATTCAGCTTGGCACGCAACTCTGTCTTCCGACGGCGCATGCTGACAATACCTTCGCCCGGCTTCCGTTTTTCCTCGGCCTCGGCAAACGGGTTATCCCCTTGATTGAACTGCACACGCAATGGCGTACCAGTCAATTCGAAGGCCTTGCGAAACACCCCTTCCAGATAGCGTCTATAACTATCCTTGATCCCATCGACGTGATTACCATGCACAACGACGATAGGTGGATTACTGCCCCCTTGGTGAGCATAACGTAATTTGGGACGAATACCCTTACTGATAGGCGGCTGGTGCTGAACTATGGCATCACTAAGGACACGTGTAAGCTGCGGTGTTGCCAGCTTGGCCATGGCGGCCTTGTAAGCACCATCAACTGAAGTAAACAACTCTGGCAGGCCTTTCTTGCGCAAGGCAGAAATGTAATGGAACTTGGCAAAATCCAGAAACTGCAATTTGCGATCTATTTCACGCTTGATCCAGTCGCGCTCATCTTCCTTAAGGCCATCCCATTTGTTGATTGCCACCACAAGAGCGCGGCCTGCATGCAGAATATAAGCAGCAACATGGGCATCCTGCTCGGTAATACCCTCGTGTGCATCCACCACCAGAATGGCAACATTCGCCTCTTCGATTGCTTGTATGGTCTTGATTACGGAAAACTTTTCGATAGCCTCTAAGACCTTTCCACGTTTACGCACGCCGGCAGTATCGATAATTGTGTACTGCTTGCCGTTACGCTCAAGGTCGAGATGTATAGAATCGCGGGTTGTACCTGGTTGATCGAAGGCAATCACACGCTCCTCTCCCAGCAGGGCATTCACCAAGGTTGATTTACCAACATTGGGACGCCCCACAATCGCAATCTTTGGCTTGTCGGCAGCTTGATCTGCATCTTCCGGCTCGGGCTCGGCATAGGGCTCCAATGCCAGTTCAACAAGGTCACGCACACCTTCGCCATGTGCGGATGAAATGGACAATGGATCACCCAAACCAAGTTCATGGAACTCGGCGCTGACCACAGCTTTACGCATACCTTCAGTTTTATTCACTGCGAGCAGAATAGGCCGTTGACTCTTGCGCAGGCGATCCGCAATCACCTTGTCTTGCGGCGTCACACCTTGGCGGCCATCCACAACAAAGACAATCACATCAGCTTCATCTATGGCCAGCAGCGTCTGTTTTGCCATTTCCTTCATGATGCCGTTATCTGCGGTTGGCTCGAAACCACCGGTATCTACAACCAGATAAGGCTTGTCGGAGCCAACGCCACGGCCATAGTGGCGATCACGGGTAAGGCCAGGCAGATCAGCGACCAGAGCATCACGCGTCTTGGTCAGCCGATTGAATAGAGTGGATTTGCCAACATTAGGTCGGCCCACCAGAACAATGGTAGGTAACATGATTATTTCAGAGAGATGGCGTAAAGGCCGCCCTTGCGATTTTGTGCAAGGAAGCCATTAGTCCCCAGAGCTACCAATTGCGGCATGATGGCTGCATCTTCAGTCCGGATACGTGCAATGAAACTGCCGTCGTCACGATCCATAAAATGCACATAGCCTTCGACATCCCCAGCCACAATAGCGCCACCCATCGGTAGAGGTGCACTCAGATGACGATTTTTGAGATCCCCCTGACGCCAGAAAGTCTTGCCGCTGGAGTAATCCAGAGAATAGACAGAACCAGTGGCATGTGAAACGAACACACGAGCATCTTCTGCTCCAAGGCCGGTGTAACTGGAGATATCACGATTCCAGACAACTTTGCCGCTAGCCCTATCAACACCAGCCACTCTGCCTTGGTAGGCTACAGCATAAACTATAGATCCATCGACGACAGGCAGGCTGGTAATGTCTGCGATACGCTCGATCTCGGTTGTACCCTTAGGCTGAGCGACAGAAGCTTCCCAGATAACCTTGCCATCCTCAACGCGGATTGCAATCAGTTTACCGCCGGCAAAACCTGCATAAGCGGCACCACCATCAACTACAATGCCGGCGCTGCTACGCAAACTGAGCGCAGGTGTTGCCCGGTCATAAATCCATTTGCGCGAACCATCTGCTACATTAAGGCCAAAAATCCGGCTATCGCCACAGCGGATAACTACAACATCGCCATCTACACGCGGCACACTGAGAATCTCACTACTCAGCTTGGAGCGCCATAGCAACTTGCCTGACAAATCGTAGGCAACAACGTAGCCTTTGGGGGTACCAACCAGTACCAGATTAGCCCCTACTCCGACACCACCGGATACTGGCTCGCCAATATTGATACGCCAAACCTGCTGACCATTGCTGGCATTCAGTTTAACCAGTTCACCTGGAGAACTAACAGCATAAACAAAGCCGGCATCTACTGCTGGTGTGAAATCGAAATCTAGAGCCGAACCCAATTTACTGCTCCAGACCACCTTGGGGGTAATCTTGGGCTTGAATTCAACTAGCGCTCCCGGCGGATCGGTCACTTCGCGACCAAAGACGCGCTCGGAAATATCTGTCTTCATATCGGTCAGGGTAGTGCAAGCTGCCAATCCTATAGCTAGCAAGCCCATGATTAAGGCATGACGAAAAATCACGTTTTAGCTTCCCAGTGCTTCCAGCTTATGCTGTGTATATTGGAAATAACGGCCTTGCACATCGAGCTTGGCAAGCGCTTCTGTATAGGCTGCCTTGGCTTCCTTTAATTTATTCTGCGCAACCAGAACGTCACCCTTCAGATCAGCAAACAGGCCATCAAAACCAGCATCGTGAGCCTGCTCCAGCGTCTTCAGCGCAGCATCATATTCTTTCTCTTCATACTGCAGGCCAGCCAATTGGAGCATGGCAACAGCCTTGACTGCCTCTTCCTTGGCATTCTTCACAGCCCACTCCAGTTGAGCCTTGGCACTCTTGCTGTCCTTAGCGTCTAGATTGCTTCTGGCAGCAGCAATTGCTGCGCGTGCAGCATAAGGCGTAGAAGCATATTTATCCATCAATTCGCCCGTCAGCGCTTGTATCGCCTTGCTATCCTTAGGGCTCAATTCACGCAGCGTCTCAAATTTACTGGATGCCTGCAGCGATTGCTGGTTTTGGTAATACTTCCAACCTTGAAGACCGGCGATCGCAGCAACTGCAACTAGCAGCAGCCAGGAAACGAGATTACCGTTCTTGTTCCACCAAGCCTTAAGTTCGTCTATCTGTTCCTGCTCTTCCAAATCGTATGCCATACCGCTTCCTGCTCGTTCTATATAGTTTGTTTAAAATCAAGCCGCATGCCTGCGACCAGGAATCGCACTCAACAGGTTTTTTGTGTATTCCTGTTCGGGCGCCTCATATATCTGCTGTACGCTTCCCTGCTCTACCAGTTTGCCTTGATGCATCACCGCCACTTCATCAGCAATATGCCGAACCACACGCAAATCATGGCTGATAAAGAGATAACTCAATGACATTTCCTGCTGCAACTCTTTAAGCAGCAAGAGTATCTGAGCCTGAATTGAAACATCGAGCGCGGATACCGGTTCATCACAGACCACTACTTTAGGTTGCAAAACCAAAGCGCGAGCTATTCCAATTCGCTGTCGCTGGCCCCCGGAAAATTCATGCGGATATTTCTGCATGTCGGCTTCGGTCAACCCAACCCGCATTAGCATGGCAATGACCTTTTGCTGCTGCTCGGCTACACTTCCCAAGTTGTGTATCAGCAGCCCTTCACCCACGATTTCTCCTACTCGCATGCGTGGATTTAGTGAAGCGAACGGGTCTTGAAACACCATTTGCAGATGCCGCCGTTGCTCACGCAAGGCCTTGGCAGAAAGTCCTGCTAGGTTTTTTCCCTGAAACCAGACTTCCCCTCCATCAAGGGGCTGCAATTGTAACAGACAACGTGCCAACGTGGATTTACCGCTTCCGGATTCTCCTACGATTGCCAAGGTGCTTGCCGGCCTTAATCCTACTGATACATTATCCAATGCCTTTACACGTGTTGTGCCGAAGCCATATTTACCACTTCGCTGGGTATAATATTTATCGAGGTTATTACCGCTAAGGATAAAATCGCTCATGCAACATGCTCCTGCGACAACCAAGAATAGTCTATGGGCTTGAGCGGTTTCTTGCCTTCGGCATCTGGCACACAAGCCAGAAGGGCTTTGGTATAAGGATGCTGAGGATTTTGCAGTACCTGATTGACGGGGCCGGACTCGACAATCTCTCCACGAAACATCACCACCACGTTGTCGGCAATATCCGCTACCACGCCAAAATCATGGGTGATGAACAACATCCCCATGTTCATGCGAGTTTTCAATGCATCCAGCAATTTCAGTATTTGCGCCTGCACCGTCACATCCAGTGCTGTAGTCGGTTCATCTGCAATCAGCATGGCTGGTTCACAGGCGATACTCATAGCAATCATGACACGCTGGCGCTGACCGCCTGACAGTTCATCCGGATAACTATTGGCACGACTGGCAGGAATACCCACCTGTTCCAATAATGCTGCCACGCGAGCTTTCAACACTGCACCCTTAAGTCCGAGATGCAGACTCAGGCCTTCGCCAATTTGATAGCCTATGGTCAACACAGGGTTGAGCGAAGTCATGGGTTCCTGAAAGATCATCCCGATCCGCTTGCCACGGATGCTGCGCATCTGCTCATTGCTATAAGTGGCAATGTCCACGCCCTGAAAATAGATACTGCCCTGCTTGCGTTGCAACTGGGTCGATAGCAATCCCATGACAGAAAGCGCGGTCAGGCTCTTACCACTGCCAGACTCACCTACTACACAAGTGGTCTTGCCGGCTTCCAGCGTAAAAGAGACGTTGTTCACCAGCAGGCGTCTTGGTGCCTGCACTGGTGTCACGGTCAATCCCTCTATACGCAGAAGTTCAGTCAAATTCGTATTCTTTCTATTGCAGCCTGTATATCCAATCGAGCCTGTTCACCTTCGCCAGCCATAGGTTTTAACGTCAGCTGACTGGACGTTACCTCATCATCCCCAAGAATCACCGCAAAGCGGGCATTGCTACGATCCGCCTTTTTCATCTGTGCCTTGAAGCTACCGCCACCTGCATGCTGCACTACGGTAATACCCGCATTACGTAAAGTTTCGGCTACGCCTAATGCGGCACCTCCAGCGAGCTCACCGACATTCACCAGATAGACATCTGGAGTATCTCTGACTTCCACACCATATTCCTGCATCAACAGAAATACCCGCTCCATGCCTATGCCAAAACCGCAGGCGGTTGTTGCATCACCACCCAAGCGTTCTACCAGCGTATCGTAACGTCCACCACCAGCGATAGTGCCCTGACTACCCAGCTTGGTGGTTACCCATTCAAACACCGTGCGGTTGTAATAATCCAAACCGCGTACCAATCTCGCGTTAAGTTTGAAAGCAACCCCTGCTGCTGTCAGTCTCTCGCATAGACTCGTGAAATGTGCGCGGGTTTCATCACCCAGATGATCTATCAATTTGGGTGCTGCTTCTATCATGTCCTGCATACGCGGGTTTTTGCTATCCAGAATACGCAACGGATTGGTATGCAGACGGCGTTTGGCATCTTCATCCAGCAAGTCTGCATGCTGCTCGAAATAGGCAATGAGTGCTTGACGGTAATGCTGACGCTCCGCTGCGTCACCTATAGTGTTAAGTTGCAACTCCACATCAGCAATGCCAAGTTCACGCCAAAGTCTTGCCAGTAGGATGATCTGCTCAGCATCCACATCCGGTCCATCAAAACCGAAAGCTTCAACGCCAATCTGGTGAAACTGGCGCTGACGGCCTTTTTGCACATTTTCATGGCGGAACATGGGACCGGTGTACCAAAGACGCTGCGGACCGTTGTAGGTCAGACTATGTTCAACCACTGCACGCACGCAACCAGCAGTGCCTTCTGGACGCAGAGTGAGTCTGTCGCTGTTAAGCTCGTCCGTCCAGGAATACATTTCTTTTTCGACGATATCTGTATGTTCACCCACACTGCGTACAAATAGATCCGTAGGCTCAACCAATGGCATACGAATGTTGCGGTAGCCATACAGACCCAGTACACGGCGAGCGGTATCTTCCAGCCTAAACCAGAGAGGCGTTTGCTCTGGAAGAATGTCATAAAAACCTTTGATACTTTGGAATTTTTCTTTCATTTCTGTAAATCTTTACAACGCCTTGACTGGAATAGTCTTGTATTCTTTTTTTGGAACAGCCTGCTTGCGCAACTTGCCACCCTCCGCGTAATTCTTGAACACATAGTCTTCTACAATGGCCTGGAATTCTTGCGCAATATTGTCGCCTTTAAGTGTCACGGTTTTTTGTCCGTCTACGAACACCGGCGCTACTGGCACCTCCCCAGTGCCGGGTAGACTGATACCTATATTCGCAAGCTTGGATTCACCTGGACCATTGACCACGCAACCCATCACTGCCACGTTCATTGTTTCTACACCAGGATACTGGCTGCGCCAGACCGGCATTTGTTCACGCAGGTAGCGCTGGATATCCTGCGCCAGTTCCTGAAAGAAAGTAGAAGTAGTGCGGCCACACCCCGGACAAGCAGTGACCAAAGGTGTAAATGAACGGATGCCCATGGTTTGCAATATTTCCTGCGCCACGACGACTTCCTTGGTACGCGACTCCCCGGGCTCTGGTGTCAGACTGACGCGGATAGTATCCCCTATGCCCTCTT
>CAYXMC010000052.1:0-9091 GCA_964466095.1 uncultured Methylophilaceae bacterium
CTTGCTCGGCATAGCCATTGAACATTTGCGTTTTGATTCGCCCGGCAAACAAGCCATTACCGATACGATTTTCAGATGACTGTGTCCAGCGTGGATGGTCAACTGACGGGTTAACATTGGCATAAAATCCGTACTCTGCGGAATTAGCCTTAACCCAAGTGGTAACCGGCATTTTCTCTACAAATCTTATCCGGACTATCGACTTGCCTCCTTTAAAGCCATATTTCCATGGCACTACAAGACGTACAGGTGCGCCATTCTGGTTGGGCAACACCTCACCATACAATCCAACAGCCAATAGAGTTAAGGGATTGCTGGCTTCATCAATACGCAGCCCCTCTAGATATGGCCAATCCAGAATCGGCACACGAGCACCTGGCATGGTCAGCGGTTCGTTCGCAGAGACAAATTCAACAAATTTGGCATTGCCTGTAGGTTCAGCCCATTTAATCAATGCAGAAAGTGGAAAACCAATCCAAGGAATCACCATAGACCAGCCTTCTACGCAACGCATTCTGTATATGCGCTCTTCCAGTGGCGCAAGCTTCAAGAGCTCTTCTATGCTGATAGTCTTGGCTGTTTTCACTTCGCCTTCGATTGAGATTGTCCAAGGCTTGGGTTTGAAGAATTTGGACTCAACAGCCGGATCACTTTTGCTAGTACCAAACTCATAGTAATTGTTATAGCTGGTGACATCTTCATAAGGCGTCAGCTTTTCTCCTACGCCATAAGATGTTTTATTAAAACCGGCGATTTTCTGTCTGGCAGTATTCGCCAAAGCCTGATTAGAGAAAAAACCACTGGCCGCCAACGCAAGACTGCCCAAACCGGCCGCCTTCATAAAAGTGCGCCGCTCTTTATACACAGCTTTATCTGTGATTTCAGAGGGTGTAATGTCCGGTTTTTTGAGAATAAGCATGACTAACTCCAGTTGGGATACTTGGGTTTGTCGCAGATATGTCGGATTACTTACAACTTATTGAATGGTTTTGAGCAGAGAAACAACTTCAGCGTTCAGTTCGTCCTCGCCTATGTTTTGGCAGATGCCTCTCGCATCATCCAGCAGCTTTTTTGCGTCATTCTTTTGTTGGTTGGCCAGTCTGGCCTTTGCAAGATAAAAATAGCTTTTAGCTTCCCAATAGGCGCCGCCCTGCTCTCTGCTCAGTTTGATGACCTTGCCTATGGATTTCTCAGCCTTTTCAAAAAGGCTGGCTTGAGTATAAATGCGGCCAAGTTCAAGCTCTGCATTCACATAATGGTCCAAGTCGCCACTGCGCTCTTCCATCACGATAGCTTTGAGTTGATGCTCGATTGCTAGATCATGTTGCCCAAGCTTGCTGTAAGTAGCAGCCAGTCTTTCATAGTTATCTGCACGCTCATTATCATTTGCTGCTAGCTGGCTCCCGGCACGATAGTTTTCAAGCGCGGTTTGTGGCTGGTTCAGCAGTATTAACAGATCACCAATCTGGTTGAGGTTAATGCGTTCAAAGCGCTTGTTCTTGTCAGTACGCGCTATTGCTAGACTTAGCCGGTAGCTTTCCATGGCGGCCTCAAGCTGGTTCGCGTTTTTCTGGATATTGCCTGTCATGGATAACACAGTCATCTGGTCAAATGGCGTTTTTGCCAGTTTTTGCGACAGTTTAAGGGTGTCCAGAGCAGAAGCATATTCCGCCAAGCTACTTTCGGCTCTGGCTTTACACAAAGTGGCGGGTAAGTTGCCAGCATCCAGTTTTAATGCGCTTTTTGCAGCATCCAGAGCTTTAGCTGGGTCGCCATTGCGAACCGATTGATTGCAGTTATCAACATAGTTGCCAGCATTTTCAGCAAAAGCCAAAGGCGTATACAAGCTAGCAACACAAACAAAAATAATCGGTAAGCGCATGATCTATTCCAAAAAACGATTCCATGCATATGGAGTGGCGCCTGAGGCAAAAAATTCCGGGTTCAAGATGGATTCCTTACTGTTATATTTCAGGTGCTGACCATTGAGTTCGGTTAACTGGCCGCCAGCCACTTCCAAGACACACTGAGCCGCTGCAGTATCCCATTCTGAAGTAGGGCCTAAGCGTGGGTAGAGATCCGCCTTGCCTTCAGCGACCAGACAGATTTTCAAAGAGCTGCCGAGCGCCATCAGTTCCGGCTTAATGCCTGATTTTTCCATAGCAGACAGGAATCTGGTCATTTTTTCGTCTGAATGAGAGCGGCTGCCAGCAATTGTCACCCGACCAATATCGAGTGTGCGTGCTTGTATTTTTTCCACTCCAGAATTGCCCTCTTGCTTGTAAGCACCTTGGCTGGCGCTAGCGTAATAAAGAACATTCCTAGCAGGTGCATAAACAACGCCTATCACCGAGCGATCGCCTTCTATCAAGGCAATATTGACTGTGAATTCGCCATTACGCTTGATGAACTCGCGAGTGCCATCAAGTGGATCTACCAACCAGTAAGTGGGCCATTGTTTGCGGATTGAGTAAGGGATGGTTGCCGACTCTTCGGAAAGTATGGGAATTTCCGGAGTTAATTGCTTTAAACCTGCATCGATCACAGCATGAGCAGCAAGGTCTGCAGCGGTAAGTGGTGAATTATCTTCCTTTTTCTCGACGGCAATCTCACCTTCATAAACTTTCATAATTGCATCGCCTGCTGATCTCGCAATCTGGACGACTTCTTGCAGCCAATTTTCTTTTATAGTCATATGTTTCCAAGCATTTCAAGTAATTGAGTTTCATCCAGCACTTGCACGCCTAGTTCCTGAGCTTTGGAAAGCTTACTGCCAGCTTCAGTACCAGCTATCACAAAATCTGTCTTCTTGGAGACGCTGCCACTGACCTTGCCGCCGGCAGCTTCTATCATATCTTTTGCTTGATCGCGTGAAAGATTCGGTAAAGTGCCTGTCAACACAAAAGTTTTGCCACTGATAGCGGTTTGCGTGACTACTTTAGCTTCACCTTCGGGCCACTGTATGCCTGCTGCTATCAGTGCATTGATGACTTCCTGATTATGCGGTTCGGCCAGAAATTGCAATATCGAATCTGCCACCACGGGCCCTACGTCAGGCACCTGTTGCAGCGCTTCCATATCTGCAGTTAATAATGCGTTGAGGTTGCCAAAATGGCGTGCTAGGTCTTTTGCTGTGGCTTCACCTACATTACGTATGCCCAAGGCATAAATAAAGCGTGCCAGCGTGGTGTGTTTACTCTTGTTGAGGGCATCCAGAATGTTCTGCGCTGACTTTTCTGCCATACGCTCAAGGTTGGAAAGGGTGTTGAGATCCAGACTGTAAATGTCTGCCAGACTGTGGACCAGACCTTCATCGACCAATTGTTCAACCAGTTTATCTCCCAAGCCTTCAATATCCATGGCGCGGCGTGATGCAAAGTGCAAAATTGCTTGTTTACGCTGAGCGGCACAGAATATTCCCCCTGTGCAACGGGCCACCGCTTCATCTTGCTGCCTGATTACGTGCGAGCCGCAAACTGGGCATGCGTAGTTGATGAATTGCAGAATATCGAATGGCTGCGCATCTGCCGGGCGTCTTTCTGGCACAATATTCACGATTTCAGGGATGACATCGCCTGCTCTGCGTACACTGACAGTGTCGCCAATACGCACATCTTTACGATCGATCTCATCTTGATTATGCAAGGTGACATTGGATACCGTTACCCCCCCTACAAAAACAGGCTGTAAGCGCGCTACCGGCGTGATAGCACCGGTGCGCCCTACTTGCACTTCAATCGCTTCAACTACAGTTAATGCCTCTTGCGCTGGGAACTTATGAGCCACAGCCCAACGCGGAGCTCTGGAGACAAAGCCAAGCTCGTTTTGCAGTGCAAACTGGTTGACTTTATAAACCACGCCATCAATATCGTAAGGCAAGCGAGTACGCTTATTGCCTATATCGCTGTAATAGCGCATCAGTCCTTGCAAACCTTGTACCACGCCGCGCTCTTTAGATACTGGCATGCGTAGACTTTCCAGATAATCCATAGCAGCACTGTGCGAAATAATTTCTGGAATACCTTCAGTCGCTCCCAAACCATAAGCGAAGAATGTCAGTGGACGTGTTGCTGTGATACGGGAGTCCAGTTGCCGGAGGCTACCTGCAGCAGCATTACGTGGATTGGCAAAACGCTTTTCACCTTTGGCATCTTGGTCTTTGTTCATCCGCTCAAAATCACGCCGCAGCATTAGTACCTCTCCGCGTACCTCAAGCAGCGCAGGTGGATAGTCTGTGTATAGTTTGGTTGGAATAGTTTTGATGGTACGCAGGTTCTGGCTTACGTCTTCTCCAGTATAACCATCGCCACGCGTGGCACCCTGAACAAAAACGCCATGTTCGTATGTCAGTGTAATGGCCAAGCCGTCAAACTTTGGTTCTACTGCATATTCAATCAGTTCTCTACCGAGACCTTCCCTGACACGGCGATCAAAGCTGACAGCCTCATCCTCATCCAGTGCATTATTCAGTGAAAGCATGGGCACCCGATGTGTAATTGAACTGAAACTCTTGAGTGGTATCCCACCTACCCTTTGCGTTGGGGAGTCTTGAGTGATAAGAGCGGGATTGGATGATTCCAGAGATTGAAGCTGGCGAAACAGTTTGTCGTATTCGGCATCAGGAATGCTGGGGTTATCCAGTACGTAATACTGATAATCGTGATAGCGAATCTGCTCGCGCAATTCAGCTATCTGAACTGATGCGGTATTTGAGGGGCTATTAACAGCAGAATCGTCCCCAAACAAAGAGCCCTGACCTGTCTCTGTGTTACTGTTTTGCATAAAACCCTAGCTGAACAAGCGCAATGCGCAGGGGCTGCCAGGAATAATTCCGCGTGCCACCATTTTAGCGTGTATGACTTTGAGTTGTTGCCGGATTTTCTCAATTTGCGCTTCGTCCAGCTGCTTCTGATTGTCATCGACCAAGCGTGCACTTAAGCTGCCCTCCATCTGCCTAGCGAGCAATACCATCTGATTGAAGGCTTCAGCACAATTCTTGACGCGTGGAATGTCCAGCTGGAACTTGACCCCGCGAATCACCGCGGTACGAAGCATTTCCACACTGAATGGATTGGCATCCTGATTGTGTAGAGAGAAGAGTTTTTGGCCATGCTCTGACACATAGTAGAACACACCATCCTCTTCCAGTGCCAAGCCGCCTGCCTCCGCCAGACCGCGGAACTTGGTGCCAGTGAATGGGCCGCTGGCCCCCTGCACCAAATGAAAGCCCACAAGTTTATCGACATCTATACAGAACTGGTCCAACTCGTTGGCGTAAGCTGCTGGGTTGGGATTGCCCAGCCATTCAATTTGAGCTCCCAGTTTGTGGCCGATACTGTCCACAGCCTCTTGAAAGCGATTCAGCGTATGTTTGGATACTTGCCCACCTCTATCAACCAGTTGCAGACTGCAAGCGGCACGCTTAAATTCAGCAGATTCTTGTTCACGCGTCAGCATGCGCCAAACACCATCATCCCCTAACCCATAGGCATAAATCGGCTTATCCAGATCAGCAATTGAAAGCAAAAATTCACGTAAAGCAGCGCCAGTCGTGGGTGTTGTCATAAACAGAACCGCAATCAAATCAATTTGCTGGGTCATAGTGGCAGGCAGGCTGTCAGCCTCTATGTGCAAGGTCTCATCAACAGACTTTTCTTCAAATTCCTGTTTTGTGGAGTTGTCGAGGCCAGCTTCTTCCATCAGTTCGCTGGGAGTAGCTGGCAGGTCTGCTTGAGCAATCTCACTTGCCTGTAAGTCTGCTGGCTCCTGATATGAAGGTGCGTTTGGTTCATATTCAGAAGTTGCCATGTCCTGCTCAAATTCAGCTAAGGCAGATACAGCATCTGCAACTGCGGGGCTCACAAAATCGTCAGCATCATGTCTGGGCTCTTGAACAGATATAGCGAATTCATCAACCGGTTCTGGTGATGATTTTACAATTGGTGTGTAAAGCTCATCAGCCAACACTTTCTCGGTGTTGATACTGAAATCATCTATTAAAGGATCATGGCTAGGCTCGTCAAAACGCTCAGCAACCTGTTTGCGATAGCTGTGTTCCTGCCACCAGTTGAAAATGATCACAGCCAGGATAATCAAAGCGCCAAGTGCAATCAGGGAAAGTTGTAAATCACTCATGGGTTTAATCTTGATTTAATTGTTATATCTAAACGGTGGCTTCGTGCAATTGCATGGCGGCCTCAATATCCACCTCGACAATACGCGATACGCCGGACTCCTGCATGGTGACACCGATCAATTGCTGTGCCATTTCCATAGTTATTTTATTATGGCTGACGAACAAAAACTGAGTACGTTCTGACATTTTTTTCACCATATTGCAGAATCGCTCAGTATTGCTATCGTCCAGTGGTGCATCTACTTCGTCCATCAAGCAGAATGGGGCCGGATTCAGGCGGAACAGGGCAAACACCAATGCAATCGCTGTCATGGCTTTTTCACCACCAGAAAGTAAATGGATAGTGCTGTTCTTCTTGCCTGGTGGTTGGGCAAATACCAGCATGCCAGTATCCAGTATCTCCTCTCCCAGCATCTCCAGCTTGGCCTGACCACCACCAAATAGTGTAGTGAACAGTTCGCCAAAATTACGATTAGCCTCGTCAAATGTAGCTTGCAGGCGGCTGCGGGTTTCCTTGTCTATGCGCCGAATCGCATCTTCCAAGGTATTGACTGCTTCCAGAAGGTCTTGTGATTGGCTGTCCAGATAAGTTTTGCGTTCACGTTCGCTATTGAGCTCATGAATTGCTGCCAGATTGACCGGCCCAAGTTCCTCGATCTGAGCATTAAGAGAGTTGATCACGTTATCCAAGCCTGTTTGCCTGACGTTATCAGGCAATGCTTCAACCAGCGCTGTTTCATCCAGACCTGTCGCTATTAAACCGGCCTGACATTGTTCAAAATTTAGCCTTGCCTGCTGCTCTTGCAAGCGGCCTTGTTCCAGCTTATCCCGTAATGGATGCAACAGTTGCTCGGTCTGCATGCGAGCGCGCTCATGATTTTGAAGGTCCTGCTCAACGGTTGCCAAAAGATTGCGGGATTCTGCAAGCGCTTTCTCCCGTTCCTGCTTTGTCAGCAAAGCAGCTTCCAGATTAGCTTTGAGATTCTCCATTTTGGCCGCTTCTAGTAGCGTTTCAGCTTCTTTTTGCCGATTAATTAATGAGTTTTTTTCTTCATTTAAAAGATTAACTCTATTATTTAATTCATTGATATTATTTATTAATAATTTTTTATTAAAAGTCTTCTCTTGAGCGAGTTTTTCAGCCTTCTGTAATTGTTCCCGAATCAGATTAAGCGCAGATTCTGTGGATTGCTTCAGCGAAAAAGTCTGGCTGCGCTGGTTTTGCATTTCATCTAGCAAGTCTTTTTGCGCATCAATCATTTCCTGCTTACGCTTGTAATCAATCTGCAATGTGTCGAGGCGCTGGCGCAAGCTGTCTTGCTCGGACTGTAATGATTTTTGTCGATCCAGCGCATGTTGGCGCTGTTGTTGTAATCTTTGTATTTCCATACTCAAGCCATGCTGGCTTTGAGTTTTGACGCGTAATGCCTGTTGTAGCTCTTGCGATTCTTGCTGAGACGACTTGATGGAAGATTCAGCTTTTGAAAGCTCTTGCTGATGATTGATTAGCAAAGTATTCAGTTTTGGCAATCGTGTCTGCAATTCCTCAAGTTCTCTTTGGCGCTCCAGAACCCCATGCATAGCTGATTGCGCAGCGTGCAGATAAACACTGTGACGTGTGTAAATATCACCTTGCCTATTTACCAGACACTGCCCAGCCTGTAGTTGAAGGCGCGCTTGCTCGGCATCAACGCCCTCCTCCAGCAGATATACTTGCGATAGCCAGTCGTCCAGTAAGCCTGAGATTTCCCGGTTTTTGATTTCAATAATGCCAAGCAGGCTCCGGTAATCTGGGTGCTGTGTTGGAGTTTGAGCAGCTTCAGCGACTTCAGCGATTACCGTAGGAACCGGCGGCCTTGATGCTGGTGTCAAGCTGCCAGACATTTGGACTATGGCATTTAGCCTTGCACCAAGTACCGCTTCCAGTGAGTTTTCCCAACCGGCTGCAATGCCTAGTTGTTGCCAGATGCGTTGGTTGCCAGAAAGGCCATGATTACTTAACCAGCTATCCAGCTTGGACTCCTGTCCAATGGCTGCCTGTAATTTACTCAGGGAGTGGATCTGGGCATTCAACTGCGCGAGCTGGCGTTCGTCTGATAATAAGGTTTCACGTAATTTTGCAATCTCGGCAAGCTGCAACTGCTCGGCTTGGCGCAAAGCAACAATCCGCTTATCTAGCTCTTCAAGTTCTTGTTTGCCGGCATCAAATGCCAGCTGCTTCTGATGAAGACCTTCATCACTGGGGATCTGCAAGGCAGCTTGTTCATTTACCATGCGTTGCAAGCGCTGGCTGATTTCATTGATATTACGCTGTATGAAATCCAGATTATTCGACTCAATTCTTATGTTCTGCTCAGCCTCGCTGAGCTTGCGCTGCGCCTGAGCATGCTCCTGTTGGGCCTTACTGCTATTTTTCTCTGCATCCGGCAGCTCTGCACGTGCTTGCTGTAAAGTCTGTTGACTACTTGTTTCCTCTTGCTCGGCTTGGTGCTGTTGTTCTTGCAGTGATTTCAGGGAGTTAGCCAACTCAACCAGCTGGGTTTCCACTTTTTGCGATTGCGTAGTGATCTGCAATAATTGGCTCAAAAGTCGCTCGCGCGCTTCTTGAGTGTGTTTTACCTGAGACTCCAGCGAAGAAACCTCAGCGTTGGCTTCGTAGTAACGAGTTTGAGCAGCCTGCACCAACTCGCCGGCCTTGTAGTGTTCCTGACGCATGGTTTCTAGCAGGCTTTCCGCTTTGCGCAAATTGGCCATTTGGGCTTCCAGCTCGTTGACCAACTTTTCGACTTGACGTTGGCTCTTTTCCCAGCTCAGGCTGGCTTCACGCTTTTTAACCAGCCATAGTTGGCCTTGTGCCAGCTTCAGCGCTTCCTGTAACTTGTGATATTGCTCAGTCACTAGGGCTTGTGACTCCAGCCGGTTAATCTGCTTTTCCATCTCCTGACGGATATCTTC
>CAYXMC010000053.1:0-9014 GCA_964466095.1 uncultured Methylophilaceae bacterium
TATCGAAGTGCAGATATTCGGTAATGGTCTGGGCAAGGTGATTGCGCTGGGTGAACGTGATTGCTCGGTACAGCGCCGTAACCAGAAGGTGATTGAAGAAACCCCGGCGCCTAACATCTTGGACTCTGTGCGTCAGGCACTATGTGAGACGGCCATCAAGCTCGGAGCGGCAATTAACTACCGTTCTGCTGGCACTGTCGAGTTTGTCTATGATAAAGCCAGCGGTGAGTTCTATTTCCTTGAGGTCAATACCCGCTTGCAGGTAGAACATGGCGTGACCGAGTTGGTGAGCGGTGTCGATCTGGTGGAATGGATGATACGCATCGCTGCTGGGGAGACCACAGCGCTTGATGCTTATACTCATCAGCCGCAAGGTCATGCGATCCAGGTGCGTGTGTATGCAGAAGACCCGAACAAGAATTTCCAGCCTTCCAGTGGAGTGCTGACTGAAGTAGTGTTTTCACCTGCCGCCCGCGTTGATACCTGGGTGCAGAAGGGGAGTGAAGTCTCACCTTATTATGACCCGCTACTGGCCAAAGTGTTGGTGCATGCCGCAGACCGTACAGCCGCTGTAAAGGCGATGCGGAATGCACTGAAAGAGACACGTATCGGTGGCATTGAGACTAACTTAGCTTACCTGCGCCAAGTGCTGGCTCACGAGGTGTTCCCAGCTGGTGAACAGACCACACGTTACCTCAACAGCTTTGATTACAAGCCTACCACCATTGATGTGCTGGATGGCGGTGTGATGACGACCATACAGGACTACCCGGGTCGTGTTGGCTTCTGGAATGTAGGCGTGCCGCCTTCTGGCCCTATGGATCACCTTGCATTCCGCCTTGCTAATAAGCTGGTGGGGAATGCCGAAGGTGTAGCCGCGCTGGAGATCACTCTAATTGGCCCCAGCCTCAAATTTAATACGGATGCAGTAATCGCCATTACCGGCCCAGCCATGGAGTTGACACTGGATGGCGCGCCCTTGGCCATGTGGCAATCGCATCTGGTCAAAGCGGGTAGTGTGCTGAAGATGGGCAAAGTGCAGGCAACAGGTTGCCGTACCTATTTGGCGGTGCAGGGTGGTTTTGATGTACCGGATTATCTGGGTAGTAAATCCACCTTCACCCTAGGCCAATTTGGTGGGCATGCAGGACGAGCTATTCGGCTCGGTGACGTGCTGCCTATCTACAAGATTGCAGCTAAATATCAGCCAGCAACACTGCCAGAAACTATCAAGCCGGCTTATACCAATCACTGGGAAATCGGCGTGCTCTATGGTCCGCACGGCGCGCCAGATTTCTTTACTGATGCCGATATCGAGATGTTCTTCTCCACAGATTGGGAAGTGCATTACAACTCCAATACCACTGGTATCCGCCTGATCGGCCCCAAGCCACAGTGGGCGCGCAAGGATGGTGGCGAGGCAGGTTTGCATCCATCCAATATCCATGACAATGCCTATGCGATTGGTGCAGTCGATTTCACTGGTGATATGCCAGTCATTTTGGGTCCAGATGGCCCAAGTCTGGGTGGTTTTGTCTGCCCGGCAACAATCGTGCAGGCTGAGTTGTGGAAGATGGGCCAGCTCAAGGCAGGCGACAAGATACGCTTTAAGAAGCTCTCGCAAGAACAGGCGCGAGAGATGGAGTTGGCACAGAACGTGATGGTTGCTGAATTAAAAGGTGAAATGCCAGCGCTGAACGAGACTACGGGTGCGGCATCTCCGATTATCGCGGTCATTGAACAAGGTGTTACGCGGGATGAAGTGCAAGGCGCACGGAGCGCAGGAGGCGCGACAGTACAAGAAGTAGGGCAAGCCTCCGAGCACCGCGCAACAGAGCAATTCGCCTGCGTAGACCCTTGTGTTGTGTATAGACAGGCGGGTGACAAATACTTACTGGTGGAATATGGCCCGCTGGTACTTGATCTGAACCTGCGCTTCCGAGTGCATGCGCTGATGCAATGGCTGGAATCTCAGCAGATCAAGGGCATCATCGATCTCACGCCGGGCATCCGCTCGCTGCAAGTGCATTTCGAAAGCCTTCTGCTGCCTGTCAACAAGCTCATCAATATCCTGCGCCAAGCCGAGCAGGAGCTGCCTTCCGTCGATGAGATGGAGGTGCCGACCCGCATCGTTCATCTGCCGTTGTCATGGGATGACGCCGCCACACAACTGGCGATCGAGAAATACATGCAGTCGGTGCGCAAGGATGCGCCATGGTGCCCCAGTAATATCGAGTTTATCCGCCGTATCAACGGGCTAGATAGCATAGAGCAGGTAAAGGACATCGTATTTAATGCGAGCTATCTAACCTTGGGTCTGGGGGATGTCTACCTTGGGGCGCCAGTGGCAACACCCATGGACCCACGTCACCGTTTGGTAACCACCAAATACAACCCCGCGCGCACCTGGACGCCTGAGAATGCTGTGGGTATCGGTGGTGCTTATATGTGCGTCTATGGCATGGAAGGGCCAGGGGGCTATCAGTTCGTCGGTCGCACCATCCAGATGTGGAACCGCTGGAACCAGACCGCAGACTTTAAGGATGGCAAGCCGTGGCTGCTACGCTTCTTTGACCAGATCCGTTTCTACCCGGTCTCTGCTGAAGAACTGTTGCAGATGCGCGCCGATTTCCCGCATGGCAAGTTCCAGTTGGATATTCAGGAACAAACCTTCAGCCTCAGAGATTACAACGCTTTCTTGCAACGTGAGGCTTCATCAATCACAGCATTTAAGTCCAAACAGCAAGCTGCTTTCGAGGCGGAGCGTGAACGCTGGATTGCCACTGGCCAAGCCAATTACAGTAGCGAGGCTGAGGTGGCGGCCAGTGAAGCCGATGCTCTGGAACTGGCAGAAGGCAGCCGCCTCATCAGCTCACACGTAGCGGGCAACCTCTGGCAGGTGAATATCAAAGAAGGTGATATGGTGCAGGAAGGTGATGTGGTAGTGATCGTTGAATCCATGAAGATGGAGATCTCTGTTACCGCACCGTGCAGTGGCAAGGTGGCGAAGGTCTTATGCAATGCCGGTAGCCCGGTAGCAGCTGGGCAGAACCTGCTGGTGATCGAAGAAAGCGCAGAGGTGGCAGCATGAACCTGACTATTGCTCATCTGCGCCAGCAATACCTGAACGGTACCTTGACCCCGGCAGCACTGGTCAAACAACTGGATGCAGAGATCGGTGCCGATGACTGGCGCCATATCTGGATACGCCGTCTGACACTGGAAGAAATGCTGACTTATGCCCACCAACTGGAAGGCAAAGATCCAGCTGGTTTGCCTTTGTACGGTATCCCGTTTGCCATCAAGGACAATATTGACCTCGCTGGTATCCCCACCACGGCTGCTTGCCCGGATTACGCCTATACCCCGGCTGAGAGTGCCACCGTGGTACAGAAACTGATAGAGGCGGGTGCTATCCCGGTTGGCAAGACCAATCTGGATCAGTTTGCAACGGGTTTGGTCGGTGTGCGTTCACCTTATGGCGCCTGCAAGAATAGCTTTAATCCAGAATATATTTCGGGGGGATCCAGCTCGGGTTCT
The DNA here is from genome assembly GCA_964466095.1 of uncultured Methylophilaceae bacterium. Classification (GTDB taxonomy): domain Bacteria; phylum Pseudomonadota; class Gammaproteobacteria; order Burkholderiales; family Methylophilaceae; genus CAYXMC01. The sequence goes on from CAYXMC010000053.1 coordinate 3,541, forward strand.
GCGGTATCGGTAGCGTTGGGGCTTGTCAGCTTCAGCTTAGGCACCGATACCGCAGGCTCGGGCCGTGTCCCGGCCATGTTTAATAATCTGGTCGGACATAAACCGACATGTGGCTTGCTTAGCACCAAAGGCGTAGTGCCAGCTTGCCGCACATTGGATTGTGTCTCCATCTTTGCGCTAACCTCTGAAGATGCAGCTGAAGTGATGGAGGTCGCGCAAGGCTTTGATGCGGATGACCCATATTCACGTGCAGCGCCTGATGTCGATGTTGGCAACGCTGCCAGCTTTGTTTTTGGCGTGCCTAAGACAGACCAACTGGCTTTCTTCGGTAACGAGGAAACGCCATGGCTGTTCAAGTCTGCGATAGAGCAGCTAAAACAGCTAGGCGGCAAGCCGGTGGAGATCGACTTCTCCGTGTTTCTCGATACGGCGCGCCTGCTTTACGAAGGGCCATGGGTGGCCGAGCGTTATGCTGCCATCAAGGATTTTATCGAGAGCAAGCCGGATTCAATATATCCGGTGACGCGGCAGATTATCTCCGGGGCAAACAAGTTTAATGCGGCAGATACCTTTAGCTACCTCTACAAGCTGAAAGCCATGCAGCGTAAGGCAGCAGGCTTTTGGGATAGGCTCGATTTCATCGTAACGCCCACTGCCGGCACCATATACAAGATCGCCGAAGTAGAGGCTGACCCAGTCAAGACCAATTCTAATCTAGGCTATTACACCAATTTTATGAATCTGCTTGACCTTGCAGCAACCGCAGTACCGACTGGATTTCAAAGTAATGGCCTGCCATTTGGTGTTACAGCCTGTGCACCAGCTTTTAGTGACGAAAAACTGCTCAAGCTCGCAGCAAAACTTCATCGACTTGCTGCCAAGCAGCTTGGGGCAACAACAATTGTGATCGGATTAAAGGGAAATCAATGACTTCTAGTAACAAGAAAATGATGAAAGTGGCTGTATGTGGTGCACATATGAGCGGTTTGCCCTTGAATGGGCAGTTGACAGATCTTGGTGGCGAGTTTGTAGAAAAGACCAAGACTGCACCAAATTATCGCTTGTATAAGCTGAGAGGCTTCAATCCGCCACGTCCGGGGCTGGTGCGTGTCAATCAGGATGGTACTTGCATCAAGCTTGAGGTCTGGCAATTACCTCTTGAAAAATATGGCATTTTTGTTGCTTCTGTTCCATCACCACTTGGCTTTGGCACATTGGTGTTGGAAGACGGCCAGCAGGTGCAGGGGTTTTTATGTGAAGCGTACGCTACTGAAGATGCTGAAGACATTAGTGAGTTCGGCGGCTGGCGTAACTTCATCAGCAAGTTTCAGGAGCTGTAATTCTGAAATCGGCATCATTGCCAAAATGGGATAGTGAGCTATTTCACAAAGGAGGACTATAGCTACTGAAAATTTCAAGTAATGCGTATTTAATTTCTAACATTAGTTTTAACCATCAAGGAGATGCGTATGTTTAATCATCGTCTGAAAACTTTAAGCTTTGCCCTATTGCTCTGTGGTATCTCTGCGCCAACCTTTGCTGCAGAAGCTGCTGCTGAGGCTGATCCGGACTGGACTTTCCCATCCAGTATCTCATTTGTCAGTGACTACATTTTCCGTGGTCAATCCCAAACTTGGGGTAAGCCAGCAGCGCAGATCAGCGTTGAAGCCAACCACAAAACTGGTATTTATGGTGGTTTCTTTGCTTCCAACGTATCCGACCAGTGGTTGCCAGGTGCTAACTTGGAAACTGATTTGTATGCTGGTTTCCGTAGCATGATTCCAAAAACAGAGATTGCTTATGATGTAGGTGCAATCTACTACATGTACCCAGGCGCTGACTGGAAAGACTCTGGTTTCAATCCACCTGCGTTCCCAGCTGGTACAACCAAGGGTAACAAGCTGAACACTGGTGAAGCCTATGCTGGTCTGACCTACAAGTGGTTCAACGTGAAGACAGGTATTGCTTTCACTGAATACTGGGGCTGGAACACCAACAACTCTGGTCTGGGCTTCGGCTTTGCCGGTGATCCAGGTGCAGGTGTGACTGGCAGCACCAAGGGTTCTTACTACTACGAAACCAACCTGAACTATGAAGTGTTGCCAAGCTGGACACTTGTCGGTCAGTTGGGTCGTCAGGAAATCAATAACTCTACCGGTCTGGATATCACTTACTACAAAGCTGGCGTTTCCAAGGCGTTTGCTAATGGCTGGACACTTGCAGGTTTCTACTCAGGCACCAACGAGCCAGATGCCTACAAGGACTTCCTGAGTCTGCGTAATACCACCTCTACCTCTGATATTGCCAAAGACAAGTTCTTTGTTTCAATCTCCAGAGCGTTCTAATCTGGTTTGAAAGCAGGGTGGCAGCTACGCTGTCACCCACTCTATTAAAATAATTATCCTGGGAGCATTCATGAGCTCAACTCTAAAGTCTTCTCTTAATGGCTGGCATTTGTGGGGTCTAGCAGTCGGCCTTGTGATTTCCGGTGAATATTTTGGTTGGAGCTATGGCTGGGCCACTGCTGGCACGCTGGGCTTTTTGGTGACATCCGCAATCATTGCCTTGATGTACACCACATTTATTTTCAGTTTTACCGAATTAACTACAGCCATCCCACATGCGGGTGGGCCATTTGCTTATGCCAGACGAGCGTTTGGAGAAAAAACTGCATTCGTTGCAGGCTTCGCGACCCTGATTGAGTTTGTATTTGCGCCGCCAGCAATTGCAATGGCGATTGGCGCCTATCTCAATGTGCAATTCCCCAGCGTAGACCCCAAGTTGATGGCGATTGGCGCTTACTTCGTTTTTGTCACGCTGAATATTCTTGGTGTACGTATCGCAGCTAATTTCGAGTTGTTTGTGACTGTATTAGCTATTATCGAATTACTGGTCTTTATGGGGGTTGTTTCTCCCGGCTTCTCTCTCACTAACTTTACTGCCAATGGCTGGGCTGGTCAGAATGAATTTAGCTCACTTGCTGTGACCGGTATTGTGGCAGCTATTCCTTTTGCGATCTGGTTCTTCCTTGCTATCGAAGGTGTTGCCATGGCAGCTGAGGAGGCGCTGGAGCCAAAGAAAACAATTCCTAAAGCTTATATTGCAGGCATCCTGACATTGGTGACACTTGCACTGGGTGTGATGATTTTTGCCGGTGGTGCAGGTGACTGGAAGCTACTTTCCAACATTAATGACCCACTTCCACAAGCCATGAAAATGATTGTAGGTGAGCATAGTGGCTGGTTGCACATGTTGGTGTGGATCGGCTTGTTCGGTCTGATCGCTTCCTTCCACGGCATTATCCTTGGCTATTCTCGCCAGATATTTGCGCTGGCACGTGCTGGGTACATGCCCAAGTATTTTGGTGAGACCAATGACAAGTTCAAGACACCCCACCGTGCCTTGATTGCAGGTGGCATAGTTGGCATCATCGCGATCTTGAGCGATGAACATATCCAATTTGGTGGTATGACGCTGACAGCTAACCTGATTACCATGTCTGTGTTTGGTGCGATCGTGCTCTATATTGTATCTATGCTGAGCTTGTTCTCTTTACGCAAGAAAGAGCCTAATCTGGAGCGCCCATTTGCTGCGATCGCTTATCCGGTTTTCCCTGCGATAGCACTGGTATTAGCATTGGTCAGCTTGGTTACCATGATCTACTTCAACTTCCAGTTGTCGCTGATCTTTGTTGGTTTGATGGCCATTGCCTATGCTTACTTTCATTTTACGCAAGAGCAGCGTGATACGGCTGTAGATCAAAGTCACGTACCAGCAAGTAGTTAAATCACACTGTAAGAATCTCCTCCGTTTATAGTAATCTAAGCGGAGGAGATGCAAGCAGAGGCGCATATGCAGTATCAATATACTTCCGGTGTTCACACCTATCAGTTCAAAGACCTCAAAGACGTACTAGCCAAAGCCACGCCAGCCCGTTCTGGTGATTATCTGGCAGGCGTAGCCGCAGAAACCTATGCAGAACGCATGGCGGCTCGCATGTGTCTGGCCGAGATACCACTCAAGCGTTTTCTTGAAGAGCTGATCATTCCCTACGAAGATGACGAGGTGACACGTCTCATCATCGATACGCACGATACGCAGGCTTTTGCCGAGATCAGTCACCTGACGGTGGGCGATTTCCGTGATTGGCTACTGATGGATAGCACAGATAGCGAGACCCTGAAACGCGTTTCCAAAGGCATTACGCCGGAAATGGCTGCAGCGGTCAGTAAGTTGATGCGTAATCAGGATCTGATTCTGGTTGCGCGCAAGTGCCGCGTTACCACAGCCTTTCGCGACACAATCGGCTTGCCCGGGCGGTTGTCCGTGCGCTTGCAGCCCAACCACCCGACGGACGATGCACGTGGCATTGCAGCCTCCATGCTGGATGGACTGCTGTATGGTTCCGGCGATGCAGTCATCGGGATCAACCCTGCAACCGATAGCATCCCTGCTCTGATGGATCTGTATTATCTGGTGGATGAAGTCATCAACCAGTACGGCATTCCTACACAATCCTGCATCCTTACTCACGTCACCAACCAGATACAGGTGATGGAGAAGGGTGCGCCAGTGGACTTGGTATTCCAGTCCATCGCAGGCACGGAGAAAGCCAATAAAAGTTTCGGTATCAATATCGCTGTGTTGCGAGAAGCACAATCAGCAGCCCTGTCATTGAACCGTGGTACGGTAGGCAACAACGTCATGTATTTCGAGACTGGCCAAGGTTCGGTACTCTCTGCCAATGCCAATTTTGGTGTTGACCAGCAAACCTGCGAGGCACGCGCTTATGCGATTGCCCGTGAGCTCTCGCCTTTACTGACCAATACCGTGGTTGGCTTTATCGGGCCGGAATATCTTTATGACGGCAAACAGATTATCCGGGCCGGTCTGGAAGACCACTTCTGCGGCAAGCTGCTGGGTGTTCCGCTGGGCTGTGATGTTTGCTACACCAACCATGCCGAGGCTGATCAGGACGATATGGATACGCTGATGACACTGCTCGGTGCCGCTGGCATTACCTTCATCATGGGTATCCCCGGTGCAGATGACATCATGCTCAACTACCAGACTACCTCATTCCACGATGCGCTCTATCTACGCAAGGTGCTGGGCTTGAAGCCCGCGCCGGAGTTTGAAGCCTGGCTGAAGAAAATGAACATCATGGATGAGAATGGTTTGGTGCAACCGGTGAGCTCCGGGCATAACATGCTGCAAAACATGCCGAAGAATCTGCTAAACGCGGCCTGAGAATACTGCAATGAGTAAATCACCTCACGAGATTTCAACTGCCGACCCATGGGCACAACTTAAAAGTTTTACACGAGCGCGTATCGCTCTGGGGCGTGTTGGTAGCAGTCTGCCGACTAAAGAGGTGCTGGATTTTGGCCTCTCGCATGCAATGGCGCGCGATGCCGTGCATCTGGCGCTGGATGTCGATGCGCTGGATGAAGGTATCAAGGCGCTTGGCTTGC
>CAYXMC010000054.1:0-6724 GCA_964466095.1 uncultured Methylophilaceae bacterium
TCTCCAGCAAGGATCTTTCGACCTACGGCTTTCTTGGCTACCCCTTGCTGCAAAGCGCAGATATTCTGATTTATAAGGCGACGCAGGTGCCTGTGGGGGAAGATCAGATTCCGCATATTGAATTCACGCGTGAGATTGCCCGCCGGTTTAACCATATTTATGGCAAAGAGCCGGGATATCAGGAAAAAGCTGAAGCTGCTATCAAGAAACTGGGCAGCAAGCGCGGTGCCTTGTACGAGGAGCTGCGCAACCGCTACCAGGAAGGTGGCGACGACGAAGCTTTGGAATCAGCACGTGCCATGATAGAAGAGCAACAGGGCATGAGTCTGGGTGATAAGGAACGCCTCTTGGGTTATCTGGAAGGTGGCGGCAAGATCATTCTGGTCGAGCCTGAATACAAGCTGACTCCGGCATCCAAGATGCCGGGCCTGGATGGACAGAAGATGTCCAAGTCTTATAACAATACTATCTCACTACGTGAATCTCCGGATGTGATCTCGAAGAAGATCAAGACCATGCCAACCGATCCGGCGCGTATCCGTCGCACCGACCCGGGTGATCCGGCTAAATGTCCGGTCTGGCAACTGCACGAGGTTTATTCGGATGAATCTACCCAGCAGTGGGTGCAGGATGGTTGTCGCAGTGCTGGCATCGGATGTATTGAATGCAAGCAACCGGTGATCGAAGGTGTATTGCAGGAATTAAAACCTATACAGGAACGTGCTGCCCAGTATGCAGAAGATCCCATGTTGGTGAAGAATGTGGTGGCGGAAGGCTGCGAGCGTGCACGCAAACTGGCGCGTGAGACCATGCGTGAAGTACGCGAAGCTATGGGATTGAATTACTCTTGATGGTGACAGGCGCGTGATCCCGGCAGGTAATAGCGCGCGTATTCGCGGCGAAGCTTTTGGTGAGCTGCCGCACGATCTCTACATCCCGCCGGATGCTCTGGAGGTCTATCTTGAGGCTTTTGAGGGGCCACTCGATTTACTGCTTTATCTGATCCGCAAGAATAATCTGGATATCCTGGATATCCCCATGGCTGAGCTAACACGTCAATACATGGACTATGTAGATAAGATGCGTGCGCACAAGCTTGAACTGGCGGCAGATTATCTCTTGATGTCAGCGATGCTGATCGAAATCAAGTCTCGCATGCTACTGCCGAAACCGGTCGATATTGAGAGTGAAGAAGACCCACGTGCCGAGCTGGTACGCCGCTTGATGGAATATGAAGCGATTAAACTTGCAGCCCAAAAACTGGATGCCATGCCGCAGGTAGGGCTGGAGATACTGGTAGCAAATGCCTATTACGAGCAGATCAGCCAGATTGAACCACCTCAGGTAACTTTTGAAGACCTGATGGCGGCCTGGCAAAACGTATTAAAGCGTGCCAGTCATTTTGCTCATCACAAAGTCGGTCGGGCTGAACTGTCTGTTCGTGAACACATGAGCCAGATATTACGTCGACTGCAGCAGGACAAGTTTGTTGAATTCACGGCGCTATTTGATGTGGTTAGCGATGGCATTCCCAAGCTGGTGGTCTGCTTTCTGGCTATTCTGGAGCTGGCCCGTGAAGGTTTGGTGAAGATCACGCAACAGGAAGCGTTTACCCCTATCTACTTGCAGGCAGCAGAGCGCTAATGGAAGCTCACAATATTCAACAGATCAAGCAGGTGCTGGAAGCAGCTTTGCTGACGGCAGGCCAGCCTTTGTCACTGGATGATCTGCAACGCTTGTTTCTGGAAAAGGTAGAGCGCGCCACTTTGCGTATGCTGCTGGACGAATTGAAAGCAGACTGGCAAACGCGCACACTGGAACTGGTTCAGGTCGCCAGTGGTTACCGTTTTCAGGCCAGGCCGGAATATACGATTTATCTGGCACGACTGAATCCGGAGCGGCCACAGCGCTATTCGCGCGCTGCGATGGAGACACTGGCGATTATCGCCTATCGTCAGCCTGTAACGCGTGGCGATATTGAGGAAATACGTGGTGTGGCGGTGAACCCTAACATCATGCGGCAGCTGCAGGAGCGTAACTGGATAGACGTAGTAGGGCAGCGCGATGTGCCAGGACGGCCATCGTTGTATGCAACAACCAAGACATTTCTGGATGACCTGAATTTACGGTCACTTGCCGAGCTTCCTCCTATGGAGCAATTCGTGAAAAGTGACGTTCAATTAGAGCTCTAGCTCGATTAACTATTTTTGAAAGTACCACATGGCACGTCCATTTAAACAACGTGAAGCCAAGAGTCCCTTGGCTGCACCTAATCCCAACTTGCCACCACAGCGCTTGCACAAATTGCTTGCCCTCGCTGGCCTGGGCTCCCGCCGTGATATGGAAGAACTCATTGCTAGCGGCCGCATTACCATTAATGGCCAGGTGGCACAGGTTGGCGCTGCGGTTGTGCCTACAGATGTTGTACGTTTGGATAGCCGCCCACTGCACTTGCCTTTCGAGGCAGAGATGCCACAGGTCTTGCTCTATCATAAACCGGAAGGCGAGATAGTCAGTCAGGATGACCCGGAGAAGCGGGCGACAGTGTTCGATAAATTGCCACGTGTGCGTGGCGCCAAATGGATAGCGATTGGCCGTCTTGATATCAATACATCTGGTTTGCTGATCTTTACAACATCTGGCGAGCTGGCTAACCATTTTATGCACCCGCGTTATGAAGTAGAGCGTGAATATGCGGTACGTATTTTTGGTGAGCTGACCGAGGGCCAGATGCTGCAATTGACGCAAGGGATTGAGCTGGAAGATGGTCCTGCCAGTTTCGACAGCATACATCCGCAAGGTGGCGAAGGCGCCAATCACTGGTATCAGGTGACTTTGCGAGAAGGGCGTAACCGTGAAGTGCGCCGTTTATTCGAGGCTTTTCAAATGCCTGTCAGCCGCCTGATGCGCGTGCGTTTTGGCCCCGTCAGCCTGCCGCCAAGGCTAAAGCGTGGTCAAATGCTGAAGCTGGAGCCTAAGGAGATTGCCGGCTTGCTGGAGTGGGCTGGACTGCCCGTGCCCAAAATACCAGTGAAACAACTGAGTGCTCGTGAGAAAGAAAAGATAGGCAAAGCTTATACGCCCAAACAGCGCAAGCCTCTGTCAGACGGAAGATCGCAGTCAGAGGATGCAAACACTCCGTCACGCCAGGGGCGTCATGGACGCATCTTTGATGAAACCAAGCCTAAACGCCCTGCACAAGGCAGACGCGTAAGGCAGAGCTCTGACCTGAATGCACCTAGACAGCAAAAGCGCAGTGATAGAAACCGTGGTCGCGGGTAAGTAGTGATTTGAATCGATGAAGGATAGAAGAATGCAAAAGATGATGTTGGTTTTGTTGGCAGTATCTGTACTTAGCGCTTGTAGTTCCCCTAATACCAAGCCAGGTGATGGACGCGACTGGATACAAGTCACTTGTAATGGTTTTGCCGATTGGTCCAAGTGTAAGGAGAAAGCTGAACGATACTGCGAAGGAAAAGGCTTTGATATGGCCTATCCTGAAGAGAACCTCGTGACCCAGAACCGCTCTGTCATGATTGCCTGCAAAAAATAACAGCCGGCAATCTACCGATTCGCTACTTAGGTAATTGCTCTTTGCTCAGCAGGAAGACAAACTCGTTACCTGACTCTACTTCAAGCCAAGTAAATGGCAAGTCAGGGTAGGTCTCCAGCAGGGCATCACGGTTATGCCCGATCTCCACTACAAGTAGACCGCCATCGTTGAGATGTTTTGCCGCTTCGCGGAGGATGGTGTGCGTATGATCCAGCCCGGCTACTCCGCTACCTAGCGCTATTTGTGGTTCGTTGCGGTATTCCTGCGGTAATTCTGCCATGGATGGCGCGTCCACATAAGGTGGGTTGCTGATGATGAGATCGTAAGTCTTGCCAGCCAAGGCGGTGAACATATCGGATTGAATCGCTGTGACACGGTCTTCAAGGCCGTAGTTGGCGATATTGATATTGCAGACAGCGATGGCATCAGGCGAGATATCGATCACGTCGACCGTTGCGTTGGGGAAAGCATCCGCCAACAGCACCCCTAGGCAGCCACTGCCTGTGCAGATATCTGCTGCACTTTCCACCATTTCCGGATATTCGATCCACGGGCTGAGGCCATCTTCCAGCAACTCTGCAATGAAAGACCGGGGTACGATGACACGCTCATCGACATAGAATTTGAAACCCTTCAGCCACGCCTCTCTTAATAGATAAGCAGTAGGCACCCGTTCGCTGATGCGACGTTCTATCAGATGTGCAAGATGTTTGCGTTCGCTCTCGGTAATCACAGCATCAAGGAAGTTATCTACCGTATCAAGTGGCAAGTGTAAGCCGCGCATGATGAGCCAGACTGCTTCATCATAAGCATTGTCTGTGCCGTGGCCGAAGAAAATTTCAGATTCCTCAAAGCGGCTGACGGTAAAACGTAGCCAGTCACGGATGGTAAAGAGTTCTTCGCTCAGGCGAGGGTAGTGGTTCATGCGAGTAGCAGCTTCTCAAGCGTGAGCTTGTAGGTTTCCTTGAGTGGTTCGATGTCGGCGACAGCGACACACTCATTCAATTTGTGGATAGTGGCATTGAGCGGGCCGAATTCGATGACCTGCTTGCAGATGTCGGCAATGAAGCGGCCATCAGAAGTGCCGCCAGTGGTCGAAAGCTCGGGCGTGACACCATAGGCTTCTTGAATAGCTTCGCTAATTGCGTCTACAAGACTGCCGCGTGGTGTGATGTAAGACTGAGAGTGTTCCCATACGAGGTCGTAATCCAGCGCATGCTTGTCCAGAATCGCATATACGCGAGATTTCAGGTTAGCCTCAGAGCTACCTTGCCCATTGACCGCAGGACAATAGCGGAAATTGAACAGGATTTCGACTTCGCCCGGCACCACGTTAGTTGCACCTGTGCCGCCGTTCATATTGGAGATCTGCCAGGAAGTCGGCGGGAAATACTCGTTGCCTTTGTCCCATTCGGTTTCCACCATATCCTTAATGGCGGGTGCCACCATGTGGATAGGGTTCTTGACCAGATGTGGGTAGGCGATATGGCCTTGCACGCCTTTTACGGTGAGCTTGCCAGACAGTGAGCCACGGCGGCCATTCTTGATCATGTCGCCAACCAGTTTATTTGAGGTCGGTTCGCCAACGATACAGAAATCGAAATGCTCACCACGTGCCTGTAAGGCTTCAACCACTTTCACTGTGCCATCGACTGCTACGCCTTCTTCATCTGAAGTTATCAGCAGGCCAATAGAGCCAGGGTGATCCGGATGCGCCGCGACAAACTCTTCGATAGCCGTGATGAAGGTTGCGCATGAGGTCTTCATATCGGCAGCACCGCGACCATAGAGCATGCCATCCTTGATGGTGGGCTCAAATGGTGGCGTATGCCATTTATCGACAGGGCCAGTAGGTACGACATCGGTGTGGCCGGCAAATACCAGCAAGGGGCCGCTGCTACCGCGACGTGCATAGAAATTATCGACATTGCCAAAACGCATGCGCTCAATCTTGAACCCAAGCGGTTCCAGTCTTGCAATCATCATTTCCTGACAACCTGCATCGTCAGGGGTATTGGATGGCCGGGCGATGAGGGCCTTGGCAAGTTCTAGCGTGGCAGTCATTTCAGTAAGATCTCTTTGTACTTGGATTCATCGAAACCCAGCGCCAGAATAGTGTTATTCTCAACCAGTACTGGTCGCTTAATCACGGAAGTCTTGTCCAGCATCAGGGTACGAGCACTCAAATTGTCGTGAATAGCTGCTTTGGTTTCTTCGCTGAGTCCGCGCCAAGTCATGCCGGCACGGTTCACCAGTTTCTCCCATGGTTGCTGATTTAACCAGCTGTCAACTGTGGTGGCATCCAGCCCTTGTTTCTTGAAATCATGAAACTCATAAGCAACTCCGTGACTTTCCAGCCAGTCACGCGCCTTTTTTACAGTGTTGCAATTGGGGATCCCATATAGCTTCATATTCATACTCTTTTAAATTGAGCGTGCGCAGCTAATACGCCAAAGCGAGCAAGTGGCGACTAGACAGTACGTTGCAGTACGGCGAGAAGCCACGAGCAAACCTGACAAAGTATTAGCAAGCAAAGCCAAATTAAATGCCGCGCAGCAGTTCGTTGATACCCACCTTGCCCAATGTCTTCTCATCTACCTTCTTCACGATAACTGCGCAGTAGAGACTGTAAGCGCCATCCTTGGATGGCAGGTTGCCGGAAACCACAACAGAACCAGCGGGTACGCGACCATAGGTCACAGTGCCAGTTTCACGGTCATAAATCTTGGTGGATTGGCCAATGTACACGCCCATGGAGATCACGCAGTTGTCTTCAACTACAACGCCTTCGACCACTTCAGAACGGGCACCGATGAAGCAATTGTCACCGATAATGGTGGGGCCAGCTTGTACTGGTTCCAGTACGCCACCGATACCAACGCCACCAGAGAGGTGGACATTTTTGCCGATCTGGGCGCAAGAGCCGACAGTTGCCCATGTATCCACCATAGTACCTTCACCAACATAAGCGCCGATGTTGACGTAGGAAGGCATCAATACAGCATTCTTGGCGATGTAGGAACCACGACGCACGATGGCGTTAGGCACTACGCGGAAGCCACCGGCCTTGAAATCTTCTTCAGTGTAATTAGCGAACTTTGGAGGCACTTTGTCGAAATACTTGGTCACGCCATCATCCAACAGCACGTTGTCTTCCAGACGGAAGGAGAG
>CAYXMC010000054.1:6734-8683 GCA_964466095.1 uncultured Methylophilaceae bacterium
ACTGGTGGGTGGTCCATTCCTGAGTGCCAGCGACACGTTCTGCAACACGTAGTTTGCCTGCATCCAGATCGGCCAGAACACTGCCTACAGCGTCCTTGATTTCCTTGCTGGCGGTAGCAGGAGTAATGTTGGCGCGGTTCTCAAACGCCTCTTCGATGATGGTTTGTAATGACATAGCGGTTTCCGTAAAGATAAATACTGTGAAAAAACCGCTATTTTACCCGAAACCGGGATTTGCTTCCTTATTGCATTCCCGATGGAATTATTTGTTTGAGGCTTTGGCTTCCTGATAAAGCGGCATGACACTGGGGATCAATTCACGCAGGTCATTAATACGGCTTTCGTTGGAGGGGTGTGTACTCAGGAACTCAGGTGGTTTGTCACCACCTTGAGCGCCCATCTTTTGCCAGAGTGTAATGGCAGCATTTGGGTCGAAACCGGCGCGGGCAGATAATTCCAGACCAATTCGATCGGCCTCGCGCTCGGCTTCGCGGCTGTTAGGCAGGGCGAAGAACAGAGTGCTGCCCAGTGCAGCTGCTTGTACACCCATCTGTGCAGTATTTTTGTTCTTGGAGGTACCAGCCAATACTGCCAGTCCGAGCAATACACCCTGCTGGGCATAAGCCAGCGACATACGTTCACGGCCATGTTCGCGCAGTGCGTGTGCGATTTCATGACCAATGACTGCACCAAGTTCATCATCGGTCGCTTTCAGTTTGTCGATAAGGCCGGTGAACACCATGATCTTGCCACCGGGCATGCAGTAGGCATTAACCTGCTCATTTTCCTCAACGTTGATTTCCCATTTCCAATTTTTAGCATCAGGTCGGAATACAGTAGTCTGTGCTATCAGCCGGTTAGAGATATGACGGATGCGGGTGACTTCCTTGGCATCGGTGTTGAGTTTCTTTTTCTTGTCCGCTTCTTTCAGAGTCTGGGTATAGCTTTGCATAGACATGCTTTCAACCTGCTTTTCGGAAAGCATGAGGAATTGTTTGCGGTCTACTCCGGAAACGCTGCTATTGGTGGTCGTCGCGCATCCAGCTAATTGGCTCGCGATTACAGTACTTAATATCAGTAAGAATTTTTTCATGTCGCAAATTCCTGCTTGAATGAATAACACCTGTAACGCCTCTCAGTGAATAAGGTTGATCATTAGTTACATAATGACTTGTGCACCCAATTCGACTACGCGGTTGGGCGGTAGTTTGAAATGGTTGGTCACTGTATCGGCATTGCGGAACATGCCAATAAACAGCTTTTCTCGCCAGAAAGCCATTTCGGATTTGCGGGCGGGAATCAGGGTTTCCTTGCCAATAAAGAATGAGGTATCCATCGTATCAAGCTCTAGCCCATGCGCGGCACACAATGCCAGATCTTTTGGCAGGTCCGGGTCATCCTTGAAGCCATAGCGCATGGTGACGCGATAAAAGTCATATGGCAGCTTTTCCAGAATCACTCGTTCATCTTCGTTAATATACGGAAAGTCTTCAATTTTGACTGTGAGTAGTATCACGCGTTCATGCAATACCTTGTTGTGCTTGAGGTTATGCAGCATCGCATGCGGTACACCATAGAGATTAGTGGTCATGAAAATGGCATTGCCAGGCACACGGGTAGGGGGGTGTGCACCTATGGCTTCGATAAAAGGATCTATCGCCATAGCTTCAGTCTTGAGACGATTGAACAGCATGGCGCGGCCTTTTTTCCAGGTGGTCATCAAAGTAAAGATGACGATACCTATCAGAAGTGGCACCCAACCACCATCAGGGACCTTAAGGACATTCGCGCTAAAGAAAGCCAGATCAACAATTAGGAAAGTGGCAATAATCAGACCGGTTCGTAGCCAACTCCACCCCCAAATGCCGTGAAACACCACGCCTGCAAGCAGAGTAGTGATCACCATATCACCAGTGACGGCAATGCCGTATGCGGCCGCAAGGTTTCCT
>CAYXMC010000055.1:0-8110 GCA_964466095.1 uncultured Methylophilaceae bacterium
GGTCGGATGTGGAAGTGCAGTAATGCATTAAGCTGACCGATACTAATTGCTCGTGTGGCTTGATCCTATAACCTTAAGACTTGGGAAACCGAAGATTAGGGTTGCGACTAAAGCGATTCCAGCAATCGAATCCCTACTTTACTTCTTCTATTTGTTAGAGACTGTTGTGGGAAATATCCTGCAAGAGTTAAGACGTATCGATATGATACGCACAGCATTTCTGCTGATGATTCAAAGCATCAGTGATACCAGTTATGCTTGGCGGCCATAGCGGTTTGGACCCACCCCTTCCCATCTCGAACAGGGCCGTGAAACGAACCTGCGCCAATGATAGTGTGCTCTTCGCATGCGAAAGTAGGTCACCGCCAGGCTTTTATACTAAAGCCCCGTTATTTTAACGGGGCTTTTTCATTTTTAGGTTTCCATTTAATCCACTAGATATTGTATTTTTTGAGATAAAAATTATCACATATAGATAAACTTAATAAATACAATGGGATAGCTTGTTTTTCTAAAATAATCGTTCTATATTATGTTTAACAGACTATAGAAGCAGGTTATTTATGCACGCGCCTTTAATGACTAAATATGTTTATCAGATTCGCAGCCGCAATGGAGCGATTGTTGATAATTTACAAATTTACGGTCGCGATGAGAATGATGCTACCCGTAAATTGCAGCAGATGTATCGTAACTGCGAGATTTTAGATTCGCGGGTGGCGACTCCAGAGCGTGCAGCTAATTCCAGTTATGAAGATGTTTTAAGTCTGATTGCGAATAGTCGTTAGGAAAATACTTTTCTGGTAAGCATTTCCTCAAGCAGTTTTTCATAATCTTGAGCACCAGCACTGCTGGCGTTGTAGCGAAATACATCCTTGTTGAACTGCGGGCTTTCAGCAACGGCCACATTTTCTGAAATTACAGTTTCCAGTACCTCACTCCCAAAAAGGTGTTTGGTTTGTTCATGTACTTCAAATGTCATGCCGCGTCTTCTGTCATAACAAGTCATTAAGTATCTGCGATTAATACGTTTTTTAACGACAGGCTCAAGTGCCTTGAGCGTTTGTTCTACTTTTTTTGCGCCTTGCAATGACAAGAAGTCTGATGAAACCGGGATAAGCACAACATCTGCAGCAAAAATCGCACTGAGCGAGAGCACACCAAGATAAGGACAACAGTCTATGATGGTGTGGCGTTGCGGTATTTCTTTTTCAAGTGCCTCCAATCCGAGGCGTAGTTTGTTCAGAATGGCGGGGCCTTTGCCGAAAATGGAGTCGACTTTAATAAGTTCCTTGTGAGAAGGAATGAGTCTGCCGATGTTTTCCCAATCGGTTTCGAGTTGGATCAACGGTTTGTTGTCTTGATAGAAGCCAAATAGACTTTGACTGGCCGGCAAGGAAGAATCACCATGTATTTGTGTGAGATGACCTTGTGGATCCATGTCTATCAGCAGGGGCTTGTACTGATGTTTGTGTAGTCCTGCTGCAAGGTTAAGAACTGTAGTGGTCTTGCCTACGCCACCTTTTTGATTAAAAACGGCAATTCTGCTCATATCCGATTACTTACCATATAGGTGGTCACCTTAGATATCTAGACTGGGAATGTGGTTAAACGCAATTCTCATCGGGGCATTGTTAATTGCCTGATGCGCCCCACCAAAATATACCGTATTTTTGCCAAAACGCATATTCAAGTTGTCCAGCACCTTTGCTAGTTGCCGGGTGTTACGTGGATTCCGGTTGTCAAACATATCGATACTCTGTATTTGCGGTTGCAGACTAGTAAACACAATACCAACTGCGTAAGGGGTGAGTTTCTCTGCCGGGTAAGTTAGCCATAACTGTTCCAGAATGTGCGTTAGCATCAATGTGTCGTTGCTTGCAGAAAATGACGATTCGGTTACCCAGCTTGGTTTGCCGATAAATTTGACACGTACATGCATGGTTGAAGCAAATAAGTCATATGCTCTCAGGCGGGTGCAGGCTTTTTGCAATAGTCTATGCAGTATCGCAAGGGCTGCGTTTTTGAAGCGCATTTCAGGTGGGAGAACATGCGAATGCCCCAAGCTTTTACGGCTGCTATTTTTTACATCAAGTACGATTCCGTGCAATTTGTCATACATGCGTTCGCCATCCACGCTACCCCAAGCCGCCCTTAGTTGCTGACGATTCAGGCTATACAGTTGTTCTATGCTGTGGATGCCTTGAGCATTCAGCCTTGCTTCCATTCGGCGGCCTATCCCGTTCAACTGGCTGAGTTTTAATGGGTAAAGAATTTGTGGCAATTGTGCCGCCTCAATAACCACACAGCCGTCCGGTTTTTGCATGTTGGAAGCTACTTTCGCCAGAAAAGTATTGGGGGCTATACCGATAGAGCAGCGAATAAACTCGCCAGCCTTACTTGCAATCATATTTTTGATGTGGGTAGCAAGGTGCAGGGCATTTTCACGTAGCTGCTGGCTGCCTGTCAGTTCACATACCATTTCGTCTATAGACAAGGTTCTATCTACGTGGGTGCAACTTTCCACGATTTCGACCAGTTTGTGATGGTACTCTACATAAAGTGGTGGCCGTGCTTCCACAAATATCAGTCCAGGACAAAGCTGACGCGCTTCCCTTACTTTGGTACCGGTCTTTACACCATAAGCTTTTGCTTCATAACTGGCTGCGATACAGCAAGTGGTTTCGGCCATTACCGGGAGTACCGCTACCGGCTTACCGCGCAGTGATGGAACTAGTTGTTGTTCCACAGAGGCAAAATAGGAATTAAAGTCAACGTAAAGTGCGCGCAAGGTCATGATAAAACCCGGAATCAAAATGTGGTAATGCTGTCGAAAAGCGAGCAAATGAATATTATGAACAAATGTTCGCTAAAGGAAAATATCATGAGTCAACAATCAAATAAACAAATCGCAGTATTGGCAGGCGGCTGTTTCTGGTGTCTGGAGCCAGTTTTTTCACAATTAAAAGGGGTGGAAAAGGTTGTGTCCGGGTATATCGGCGGCAAAACCATGAACCCGACATATAAAGAGGTTTGTACCGGTGAGACTGGTCATGCCGAAGCTATAGAGATTAGCTTTAATCCTGACGAAATTAGTTTTGAGACCTTGCTAGAAATCTTTTTTGTTTCGCATGACCCGACTACTCTTAACCGCCAAGGCAATGACACCGGGACCCAGTATCGGTCTGCAGTGTTTTGTCAGACTGCAGAGCAACTGCAACAAGTGAAAACCATGATCAATCGCCTGAATAGTGAGAGGCTATGGCATGGTGTAATCGTGACTGAGATCAACGGTGCGGAAACGTTTTACCCGGCAGAGGATTATCACCAGTATTACTACGCCAATAATCCCAATCAGCCTTACTGTATGGCTGTAGCAGCACCTAAAGTAGCCAAAGTGCGTGCCAAATATGCAGATAAGTTGAAATTAAGCTGAATTTGTTGCTTATTTTCGCATTAGATTGGTTCAAAAATTGCTAACATTCAAGTATTGATACGAATAAGTCTCATAACTGAGTTTTTAACAAGAACAAGCAATTGCATCGAACCTCTGGATCTACTTTGATTAAGCGCATTTTTCTACAACTCACCTGTCTTGTTATTTTGCTTGTTAGCCCCACTCTCTCGCTGGGTACGGGTTTGGGGGCCATACAAGTTAAATCCAACCTTGGTGAGCCACTCTACGCAGAAATCGACCTGCTCGGTATCAGTCAGGAAGAGGCCGGCAGCCTTCAGGTAAAAGTCGCCAGTAGTGATGAATACCTGACAGCTGGGCTGAATGATTTTCCTGTTTTGCGTGAGATTCGTTTTGATGTGCTGCAAAAAGATGATGGTTTCCGGCTGATACTCAGAACACGTCGTCCAGTGAACGAGCCTTTTTTGGATTTGCTAATCCACATGGATGCTCCCTCCATGCGCTTGTATCGCCAATATACCCTTTTGCTGGATCCGCCACTGAGCGTAAAAGACGAAGCTTATACCCCGCCAAGTCGCAACAGGGTAGAAAGCGAATGGAATGAGGAGTCCGCCTTTCAGCCAACCGAACGCGTAAAACCAAAGAAAAAGGTTCGCCAGCAGCAAGTTGATATATCTGATGACCCGGAAGCGGCGCCAGTTAAAAAGAAGAAAAGAAGCAAACAACGCCAGCAGGAAGAAATGGAATCCACAACAGGCTTGGTTGCTGATAAGCCACTAGTGGAAACTGCTGAAAGCTACCTGACCAAGGAAGGCGATATTTTCGGCAAGGTTGCCCAGCGCTACCAGCCGGAAGGTGTGCGTCTGAAAGACGTGATGGCAGCATTCTATGCGGCCAACCCAGAAGCGTTTGAAAATGGTGACATGAACCAGCTCAAAGCGGGTCAACTTCTCAAGATTCCAGATTTGCAGCAATTAGCATCCGGTAAGTCTAGAAAACACAAGGCAACTGAATCTCAGCAACCACCCAAGCCAAATGAGCCAGAGGCGAAATCTGCCAAATCCGCAGAGCCCAAGTTCGTATTACGCCTTTCATCAGGTGATAGTGACGCTGCGGCAGATTCGGTCGCTGCCAGTAACAACAAACCCATAGAGGCCAATGCCAGCTCTACTGCGCCTGCGGTTGAACAAGCTCCGGCAGTTTCACCTCCACCGCAGGAGCCTATGGCAATAGAGCCTCCAGTTTTGGCGCCTGCGCCGGTAACACCGCCACCAGTGGTCAATGTGCCACCACCAACCCCGGCAACACAGACAACTACAGTGACGGCATCGGAAAAATCCAGTTACGATATGTTAATGACGTACATGATCTGGTTAACAGAGGGGTTAATTGGCTTGCTTGCACTGGGAGTGCTTTATTTCCTCTTTGCCCTTGTCAAATCCAAGTTTCAGAAAAAGTCGCTGGATGAACTGGTCGATACCGGGCTCATTAATCGACTGGGCAAGACCTCGACTTTAGGTGCTGTGACCAGCCTCAAGGCAGATGATTTTGGTGCAGATGATTTTCTCCATAACACTATTTTCCCTAATACCGGTCACATTGTAGACCTCCACGAAGTAGACCCGATTATTGAGTCTGAGGTCTATTCAGCTTACGGTCGTTATGAACAGGCTGCTTTGATTCTCGAAAGTGCGGTTAAGAAAGCACCGCATCAAAATGAACTCAAAATTGCTTTGATGAAGGTCTACGTAGAACTAAGGGACTATCCTGGGTTTGAGAGTCTATTTCTGGATATTCAGGAAGATGTGCTGCAATCAGGTGGAGACCGTGAGTTTTTGACTACGGCTATCAAGATGGGTGCAAAGTTTGAGCCCGAAAATCCACTTTATAGATTTGAAGACATTACCAAGGTACAAGAAGATAAAAAGCTCGGCGCGGATGACTTTTTTAATGTAGACGAAGCGACAGAATCTGAGCTGGATACTCAGAAACTAGATTTAAGTGACCCCGATGATGGTGATGAGGGACAGCCCCCAACTTTTGATGAGCAGGCTGAGCCAACCGAGTTGGCTGCCCCCAAGCTGGCTGAAACTTCAGAGCCCGCTTATACGGATACCGTCAAGCTGGTAATGCCAGTAGCGGTTGACCCAGCTATCAAGAATCAATCTTCCAGCATGAGTGATGATTTGAAGATGCTAAAGGAGAATAACGTCGTTGAATTTGAAGTAATTAAAATTCCGGAAACGACTGAAGAGCCAGAGCAGGAAAAAACATTCAGCGAGTTTCCAGCTGAAGAAATGGCGCTGGATGCCCCCGTGATCAGTTTTTCTGCACAAAATTCGGTCGAAGACTCTGAACCTGCAGCTAATGACGAGGCCGCGGACGAGGCTCAACCAGCAGGTAAGGAAACCGATAAAAAGGTTTAAACATTGCGGCGCGACAGCCACTGTCGCCGCCAGAAAATCAGGCCCATGCTGGAAGCGATCAGCACCATCAGGCCAATTGCCCACCAAAAGCCGTTTGCTTCTTTTAGCCACGGCATCACATCGAAATTCATGCCGAAAATACCAGTGATCAGCGTTGCCGGCATGAACAGCATGGTTACCACTGTCAGCGCCCGTACTTCCATGTTCACCCGGTTGCTGATGCTGGAAAGATAGATGTCCATCATGCCACCCAATAAATCTCGAATAGATTCCAGTGATTCGATGAAATGCACAGTGTGGTCATACACATCGCGCAGATAAGGCAGGGTGGTATGGCTGAAGCAGTTGTTCTCATTGCGTATCAGGCTGTTCAGCATTTCCCGCAAGGGCCACACCGTGCGGCGCAGCTCCATGCTGGCGCGTTTCAGCAGGTGTATCTTCTGTAAAAGCTGGGTGCTGGGTTTGCGTAGCAGCACTTCTTCCAGGTCTTCACAGTCCTCGCTCATCTGCTCCAGCACTACAAAATAACGGTCTACCACCATGTCCAGCAGGGCATAAGTCAGGTAGTCACTGCCTTGCTCACGGATAAACGATTTTTCTGCGCGCATGCGCTCGCGCACAGGTTCAAAAGAGCCAGTAGCACGTTCCTGAAAAGACAGCACGAAGTTGGCACCCAGCACCAGGCTGATCTGTTCCGAGCCGATCTCAAAAGTCTTTTTGTCGTAATAGAAAAAGCGGGTCACCAAATAGAGATAGCTATCGTAGTTATCTGCCTTGGGGCGCTGCTCGGTATTGAGGATATCCTCCATCACCAGCGGGTGTAGCCCAAAGCGCTTGCCTATGCTGCGTATCAGTTCTGCATCGTGCAGGCCGTGTACGTTCAGCCACAGCTTGTTCTCGGCACTAGCGTTCAGATTTTCTATCTCAGCCGGGGTGATGGCTTTTTCACGCAAGTGACTCGCCGAGTATTCAAAGATACTCAGCGTCGGCTTTTCCGTTTTTACTTCGCCCACATGCACCAGCGAGCCGGGGGGCAGGCCTATCTTGCGGGCTTTATGTTTGCGGTGTTTTTTCAAAGGCGCGCCTGTTTAAACTTCCAGATGGCTATACAACACAGTGGAAAGATAGCGTTCACCGAAAGACGGGATAATCACCACAATCAGCTTGCCCTTGTTCTCCGGGCGTTTTGCCACCTCAAGTGCGGCCCACACTGCAGCGCCGGATGAAATTCCTACTAGCAGGCCATCGTCGGTTGCCAGTTGGCGTGCCGTATTCAACGCATCATCGTTCTTGACGCGGATAACCTCATCGTAGATTGCAGTGTTGAGAATTGCCGGTACAAAGCCTGCGCCTATGCCCTGAATCGGGTGCGGGCCGCGTGGTTCCCCAGAGAGCACGGCGCTGGCATCTGGCTCCACGGCAATGATCTGGATATTCGGGTTGCGCTCTTTCAGCACTTCGCCCACGCCGGTGATGGTGCCGCCGGTGCCAATGCCAGAGATAAAGATATCTACCTTGCCATCAGTATCGCGCCAGATTTCCTCTGCCGTTGTCTTGCGGTGTATTGCGGGGTTGGCCGGGTTTTCGAATTGCTGGGCAATTACATAACGTGAATCGTTGGCGGCCAGCTCTTCCGCTTTCTTGATAGCTCCCGGCATCCCGTCCGGGCCTGGCGTAAGAATCAAATCTGCGCCATAGGCTTTCAAGATCAGGCGGCGCTCACGGCTCATGGTTTCCGGCATTACAAACGCACATTTAATGCCGCGCGCGGCACACACCATTGCCAAACCTATACCAGTGTTGCCGCTGGTTGGTTCAAGGATGATCGTGTCTGGCTTGATTTTGCCCGCTGCATCCAGCGCATCGATCATGGATACAGCGATACGGTCTTTCACGCTGTGTGCCGGATTGAAATATTCCAGCTTGGCAGCAATCGTGGCATCTACGCCAGCGGCAGTTTTGTTGAGTTTTACAAGAGGCGTATTGCCGATCAGCTCGGCGGTATTGTTTGCGATTCTCATGTGCAAGCCTGTAGTAGTTCGATGTTAAAAAAATCAAGAATAACAAAATCTGCAGGGTGATGTTATCACTTGGGATGATATGGATATATCCAGCAGTGATGATGCCGGGTCTTACTCAGCCCTTAATGCCTCTATCGGATCCAGTCTCGCTGCATTTCTGGCTGGCATTACGCCAGCCATCAGGCCTATTGCTGCAGATAGCACCAGTGCACCCAAGGCAAAACTCCAGGGAGTATGTACTGGAAAGG
>CAYXMC010000055.1:8120-8657 GCA_964466095.1 uncultured Methylophilaceae bacterium
TTGGGCTATCCCCACCCCCAACAGCAAGCCCAGTATGCCGCCCAGTGCAGCCAGCATAATGGATTCGCTCAAGAACAAACCAAGAATGTTTCGCCTTGTTGCGCCTAATGCCACCAGCAGGCCGATCTCGTTGGTACGCTCGGTCACTGAAATAGTCATGATGGTGACAATCCCGACCCCTCCGACGATCAGCGATATCCCGCCTAGCGCACCGACAGCCATAGTGAGGATATTGAGGATGTTGGAGAGCGTTTTCAGCATGTCTTCCTGCGTGGTAATCGTGAAGTCTTCACGACCATGACGCAGCTTCAGGCGTTCTTTGACGGCCGCTGCCACGCTCTTGGCCGAAACCGATTCATCATAAAGTACGTGAATTTCCATCAGTCCATCGCGGTTATAGAGCGACAGCGCCTGTTCGGCGTGAATAAAAGCCGTGTCATCCAGATCAATACCGAGAAACTGCCCTTTAGGTGCCATGACCCCAATAATACGGAAGTGCAGTCCACCTATCCTTAATTTAGCACCCAGCGGGTTAGC
>CAYXMC010000056.1:0-8578 GCA_964466095.1 uncultured Methylophilaceae bacterium
CAGGTAAGGATAAAGGCAAGCGTGGCACTGTTCTGCGTGTGCTGGATACCGGTCATGTGGTTGTTGAAGGTGTCAACATGGTGAAGAAGCACGCTAAGCCAAACCCTATGCGGGGTGTGACTGGCGGCATCGTCAATAAGGAAATGCCAATCGACATTTCTAATGTTGCTTTGTTTAATCGTGCCACCCAAAAGGGTGATCGCGTTGGTTTCAAGATGCTGGAAGACGGTCGCAAGGTTCGTGTTTTCAAGTCCAGCGGTGAAGTCGTGGACGCATAAGGGTAAATCATGGCTCGTTTAAAAGATTTTTATAAGGATACGGTGGTTAAGCAGTTAACTGATCAGTTCGGTTACACCTCAATCATGCAAGTGCCTCGTATCGAAAAGATCACCCTGAACATGGGTGTTGGTGAAGCTGTAGCTGATAAGAAGGTTATGGAAAATGCCGTAGCTGACATGGAGAAAATTGCCGGTCAGAAAGTGGTTGTTACCAAAGCTAAGAAATCAGTCGCTGCATTCAAGATTCGTGATGATTATCCAGTTGGTTGTAAGGTGACTCTGCGTCGTGAGCGTATGTATGAGTTTCTGGATCGTCTGGTGACAGTTGCAATTCCACGTATTCGTGACTTCCGCGGTATTTCTGCCAAGTCTTTTGATGGTCGTGGTAATTACAACATGGGTGTGAAAGAGCAGATTATTTTCCCGGAAATCGAGTACGACAAGATCGATGCTCTGCGTGGTATGAATATCACTATCACCACTACCGCTAAAACTGATGAAGAAGCGCGTGCGTTGTTATCCGCGTTCAGCTTCCCATTTAGAAACTGAGGATCTCATGGCTAAGACATGTATGATTGAGCGCGAACAAAAACGTCGCGACACAGTGAAAAAATTCGCAGCCAAGCGTGCTGAGTTGATGGCAGTTATCAATGATGTGAAAGCATCTGCAGAAGACCGTCGTGATGCTCGTTTGAAGTTGCAAAGTTTGCCACGTAATTCCAGTCCAGTGCGCCAGCGTAATCGTTGTGCTCTGACTGGCCGTCCACGTGGCGTGTTTAGTAAGTTTGGTATTGCGCGTAGCAAGCTGCGCGATTTGATGATGCGTGGCGAAGTGCCAGGCGTTACTAAAGCCAGCTGGTAACGGAGGAATTTAGCATGAGTATGAGTGATCCGATTGCCGATATGCTGACGCGCATCCGTAATGCGCAAAGCACCAACAAGCCTACAGTTTCAATGCCTTCTTCCAAGTTGAAGGTGGCAATTGCCCGCGTTCTGAAAGACGAGGGCTATGTTGAAGATTTTGCTGTGCAGGCGGTTGATGGCAAGCCCCAATTGAATATTAGCCTGAAGTATTATGCTGGCCGTCCGGTGATTGAGAAGATCGAGCGTGTAAGTCGCCCTGGTCTTCGTATCTACCGCGGTAGCCAAGATATCCCTAAGGTAATGAACGGCCTCGGTGTGACTATTGTGTCTACATCCAAGGGTGTGATGACTGATCGTAAGGCGAACGCTGCTGGTGTTGGTGGCGAAGTCCTCTGCGTTGTGGCTTAAGGAGAGAAGATGTCTCGCGTAGCTAAAAACCCGGTCGCCATCCCAGCCAAGGTTGAGGTGGTATTGAGTGCCGATAATATTGCTGTTAGTGGTCCGCTGGGTAAGCTTTCCCATCCGTTGACCGGTGCAGTTAATCTGAATCGTGAAGGTGACTCCATTACATTTGCTGCGGCAAATGACAGCCAGCATTCACGCGCTATGTCCGGTACATTGCGCGCATTGGTGGCCAATATGGTTCACGGCGTTTCGCAAGGCTTTACCCGCAAGCTAACACTGGTTGGCGTGGGTTATAAAGCACAAGCGCAAGGTGCAAGCCTGAATCTTGATTTGGGTTACTCACATCCGATTAATCACAAGATGCCAGTTGGTGTCACTGTGCAAACTCCAACTCCCACAGAAGTAATTCTGACTGGTGCTGACAAGCAAGTGGTTGGTCAGGTTGCCGCACAGATTCGTGCTTATCGTTCTCCTGAGCCATATAAGGGCAAGGGTGTGCGCTACGCCGATGAAGTTGTGGTTATTAAAGAAACCAAGAAGAAGTAAGGTTTAAGCCATGAATAATTTAAATCCACGTCTGCGTCGTGCACGTAAAACCCGTGCCAAAATCGCCGAATTGAAGGTTACGCGATTGAGCGTTCACCGTAGCAATACTCATATCTATGCTCAGATTATTGCGGAAACTGGTGATAAGGTTCTGGCGAGTGCTTCTACCTTGGAAGCTGAAGTTCGTAAAGATTTGAAAAATGGCGGTACGGTAGCCGCAGCTAGTCTGATTGGTAAACGTATCGCTGAAAAAGCGAAAGCCGTTGGCATTACTACGGTTGCGTTCGATCGTTCTGGTTATAAGTATCACGGTCGTATCAAGGCGCTGGCTGATGCTGCGCGTGAAAACGGCTTGTCCTTCTAATTGCGGGGTTGATGATGGCAAGAGATAAAGAAGTTGAACAGCAGCAGACCGATGGTCTGCGTGAAAAAATGATCGGCGTCAATCGCGTTACCAAAGTGGTTAAGGGCGGTCGTATCATGAGTTTTGCTGCACTCACCGTAGTTGGTGATGGTGATGGTGGCGTGGGTATGGGCAAAGGTAAGGCGCGTGAAGTGCCAGTTGCTGTACAAAAAGCAATGGACGAAGCGCGTCGCGGCATGGTCAAGGTGAGTCTTAACAATGGCACCCTGCATCATGCTGTAACCGGAGTGCATGGTGCTGCCAAGGTATTCATCCAGCCAGCATCAGAAGGTACCGGAATTATTGCGGGTGGTGCGATGCGCGCTATTTTTGAAGTGATGGGCGTTACCAACGTTCTGGCTAAGTGCATTGGTTCTACCAATCCTTACAACGTAGTACGTGCTACTTTGAATGGTCTGCAATCTATGAATACTCCTGCTGAAATTGCTGCGAAGCGTGGCAAGACCGTAGAAGAAATCAGAGGCTAATCATGGCTAAAGCAAAGAAAGAATCCGGCTTGATCAAGGTTACTCTGGTCAAGAGCACTATTGGCAGAATTGAATCTCATCGTGCTTGTGTACGTGGCTTGGGTCTGCGTCGCATGCATCATACAGTTGAAGTGCAAGACACTCCAGCTGTGCGCGGCATGATCAATGCGGTGAGCTATCTCTTAAAGGTAGAAGCGTAATGAAACTGAACTCTATTAAGCCTGCTGAAGGCGCAAAGCACGCAAAGCGTCGTGTTGGTCGTGGGATTGGTTCCGGCCTGGGTAAGACGGCTGGTCGTGGTCACAAGGGTCAAAAATCACGTACTGGTGGATTCCACAAAGTCGGTTTTGAAGGCGGTCAAATGCCGATTCAACGTCGTTTGCCTAAGCGTGGTTTTAACTCATTGACCAAAGCTGACACCGCGCATGTGCGCACTAGTGAATTGTTGTCTGTAGAGGCTGATGTAATTGACTTGTTGGCACTGAAGGCAGCCAAGGTGGTTGCGGCTGGTGCCAAGACAGCGAAGGTTTACCTTTCTGGTGATGTGACCCGTGCGTTGACTGTACAGGGCCTGTTGCTGAGCAAAGGCGCTCGTGCCGCAGTTGAAGCTGCTGGCGGCAAAGTGCTTGAAGTAGCTTAAGAGTCTTCAGTTGGCAAACGATAGCTTATTTGGTGCAGTAGGCAAGATGAGTGAGCTGAAAAGCCGCTTGTTCTTTGTATTAGGTGCTTTGGTTGTATATCGCTTAGGGGCTCATATTCCAGTTCCGGGTATTGATCCTGATGTGCTGGCTAAGTTGTTTGAGTCTCAGAGCGGCGGTATTTTGGGCATGTTCAACATGTTCTCTGGCGGAGCTTTGTCTCGGTTTACGGTATTTGCCTTGGGTATCATGCCGTATATTTCAGCTTCCATCATTATGCAGCTGTTGACTGTGGTTTCGCCACAGATGGAACAGCTGAAGAAGGAAGGTGAAGCAGGGCGTCGCCAGATTACCAAATACACCCGCTATGGCACTTTGGTTTTAGCAGCGTTTCAGGCTTTGGGTATTGCCATTGCGCTGGAAGGTCAACAGGGCTTAGTTCTTGATCCGGGTTTCATGTTCCGCATGACAGCGGTAGTGACTTTGGTCAGTGGTACCATGTTCCTGATGTGGCTGGGTGAGCAGATTACTGAGCGTGGTATTGGTAATGGTATTTCCATCATCATCTTCGCTGGTATCGTTGCTGGCTTGCCAAGAGCTATCGGCGGTACGTTGGAGCTGGCTAGAACTGGGGCTTTTTCGATCCCTCTGGTTCTGTTCCTGTTTGCTGCTGCGATCTTGGTTACTGCATTTGTTGTATTCGTCGAGCGCGGCCAACGCAAGATTACGGTGAACTATGCAAAGCGTCAGGTTGGTCGTCAGATTATGGGTGGTCAAACCAGTCATTTGCCTTTGAAGCTAAATATGGCTGGCGTAATACCTCCAATTTTTGCTTCTAGCATTATTTTGTTCCCTGCCACTTTGGCGGGTTGGTTTGGTAGTAATGAAAGCATGACTTGGCTGAAAGATATCGGCGCGACATTGTCGCCTGGACAGCCTCTTTACATCATGTTCTTTGCTACGGCGATTGTGTTTTTCTGTTTCTTTTATACGGCATTGGTTTTCAATCCTAAAGAAACAGCGGACAACTTGAAGAAGAGCGGTGCGTTTGTTCCGGGTATTCGTCCTGGTGAACAAACTGCAAAGTATATTGACCGCATTATGGGTCGTTTGACCCTGATTGGCGCGTTTTATATTACTGCTGTTTGCTTGTTGCCCGAATTTTTGATTTTGAAATTTAATGTGCCTTTCTATTTTGGCGGCACATCTTTGCTAATTATCGTTGTAGTAACGATGGACTTCATGACACAGGTGCAGGCACACATGATGTCCCACCAGTATGAAGGTTTGCTGAAGAAGGCTAATTTTAAGGGCGGTGCAGTTGCTCCGCGTTAATTAGGTAGGCAAATGGCAAAGGAAGACAGAATTGAAATGCAAGGTGAGGTTTTAGAAAACCTGCCTAATGCAACATTTAGAGTTAAGTTGGAAAACGGTCACGTAGTGCTGGGTTATATTTCCGGCAAGATGCGCATGCACTATATTCGCATTTTGCCTGGCGATAAGGTAACGGTAGAAATGACCCCCTACGATTTGTCACGTGCGCGGATCATTTTCCGTGTGAAATAAGTATTAGTAGCGAGAGGCAATAAAATGAGAGTTCGTGCATCTGTTAAGGCCTTGTGCCGTAATTGTAAGGTGGTTCGCCGTCGTGGAGTTGTACGCGTTATTTGTACAGATCCAAGACACAAGCAACGTCAGGGCTAATCTGACCAAGCTGAACCGAAGAGTAAAAATGCAAAGCCAATTGTTAAAACTTGGCTAAGCTGATAAAATTTTGGGCTTTTTTGGCGATTTGATTAAGCCATTTAATTCAAATCATTGCGCCATCATTTTGGAGTAGGTATATGGCTCGTATAGCAGGGGTAAATATCCCAAATCACAAACACGCAGAAATCGCGTTAACCTCTATTTATGGTGTTGGTCGTAACACTGCAAAGCAGATCTGTGCTGCTGCTGGTGTTTTGGCAACGACAAAAATTAAGGACCTGAACGACGCGGAAGTTGAAAAGCTGCGTGATGAAGTTGCCAAGCTGAAGGTTGAAGGTGACTTGCGTCGTGAGATTTCAATGAACATCAAGCGTTTGATGGATCTGGGTTGCTATCGTGGCGTACGTCATCGCCGCGGCCTGCCTGTTCGTGGTCAACGCACCAAGACCAATGCGCGTACTCGCAAAGGTCCTGTTAAAGCTATTAAAGCATCCAAGTAAGGAATAAGTCACATGGCTAAAGCAAACGTACGCGTACGTAAGAAAGTCAAGAAGAACGTAGCTGAGGGTATTGCCCACGTTCACGCTTCTTTCAATAACACTATTATTACTATCACTGATCGTCAGGGTAATGCGCTTTCATGGGCAACTTCTGGCGGTGCAGGTTTTAAAGGTTCACGCAAGAGTACTCCTTTTGCTGCGCAGGTTGCTGCTGAAGCTGCAGGCAAGGCTGCCCAAGAATGTGGCGTCAAGAACCTTGAAGTTCGTATAAAGGGTCCAGGCCCTGGTCGTGAGTCTGCAGTTCGTGCACTGAATGCTGTTGGTTTCAAGATCACCAGCATTTCTGATGTAACTCCAGTGCCACATAACGGCTGCCGCCCACCAAAGAAACGCCGCATCTAAGCGTGCCGGAAAGAATATAGGAGAATACCTTGGCTAGAAATCTTGATCCAAAGTGCCGTCAGTGTCGCCGTGAAGGCGAAAAGCTTTTCCTTAAAGGTGAAAAGTGTTTCACAGATAAGTGCGCTATTGAGAAACGTAATTTTGCACCTGGTCAGCACGGCCAGCGTCGTAATACACGCTTGTCCGACTATGGTGTCCAGTTGCGTGAAAAACAAAAGTTGCGTCGTATTTATGGCGTTCTTGAAGGTCAGTTCCGCACTTACTATGCGGAAGCAGATCGTCAAAAAGGCATCACAGGTGAAAACCTGCTTCAATTGCTCGAGTGCCGTCTGGATAACGTAGCTTATCGTATGGGTATCGGTGCATCACGTACCGAGGCGCGTCAAGTTGTGCGTCACAACAGCATTCTGGTAAATGGCAAGCGTGTGAACATCCCTTCATACCAAGTTAAGCCAGGTGATGTTATTCAGGTTGCTGAAGCTGCCAAGCAACAATTGCGTATCAAAGGCGCACTTGAGGCTGCTGAGCAACGTGGTTTCCCAGAATGGCTGGACGTTGATGTCAAGGCATTCAAGGGCACATTCAAGGCTAAGCCACAACGTGATGAGCTGCCATCCACGATCAATGAATCTCTCGTGGTTGAGCTTTACTCCAAATAATTAGGGCGGTAAGGAATATCTGATGCAAAACAGTCCGACTGAATATTTAAAGCCACGTGTTGTTGACGTAGAGGTGATTTCACCACTGCGTGCTCGCGTGACTCTTGAGCCTATGGAGCGTGGTTTTGGCTACACTCTTGGCAATGCTTTGCGCCGTGTGTTGTTATCATCTATTCCAGGCTATGCCATCACTGAAGTGAAGATTGATGGTGTAGTACATGAGTATTCCACTATTGATGGTGTACAGGAAGACGTGGTCGATATCCTGCTTAATCTCAAAGGTGTAGCGCTCAAGCTGAACAGCAAAAGCGAAGCAGTACTGACACTGAACAAGTCCGTTGAGGGCGTGGTTACTGCAGGTGATTTTGAAACTGGACATGATGCTGAAATCGTCAATCCAAACCATGTGATTGCAAATCTGACCAAGGGTGGAAAGCTGAATCTCGAAGTCAAGGTTGAAATGGGCCGTGGCTATCAGCCAGTTCCCTCACGTGTTAAAGGCGACGATGAAGATCATGTGCTTGGTTTTATCCAGGTGGACGCTTCATTTAGCCCTATTAACAAGGTTAGTTACCATGTGGAAAGCGCTCGTGTAGAGCAGCGCACAGACTTGGATAAGTTAATCATGGACGTTGAAACTAACGGTGTGATTGAACCCGAGCAGGCAATTCGTGATGCTGCACGTATTCTGATGGGTCAGCTTTCTGTATTTGCAGATCTGGAAGGTGCTCCAACTGAAGTTGAAGTAAAGCATGCTCCGCAAGTTGATCCTATTCTCTTGCGTCCGGTAGATGATCTTGAATTGACTGTACGTTCAGCTAATTGCCTGAAGGCGGAAAATATTTACTACATTGGTGATCTGATTCAACGTAGTGAGAATGAGTTGTTGAAAGCGCCTAATCTTGGTCGCAAGTCTCTGAATGAGATTAAGGATGTGTTGGCTTCTCGTGGCCTCACATTGGGTATGAAACTGGAAAACTGGCCGCCTGTTGGCCTGGAAAAAGCATAAATAGCAAAGGTGTGAGGTATCACTATGCGTCATCGCAACAGCAATCGTAAATTAAATCGTACCAGCAGCCATCGTCAGGCAATGTTGCGCAACATGGCAACCTCATTGCTGCGTCACGAAATCATCAAGACTACTTTGCCTAAGGCTAAAGAGTTGCGTCGTGTGGCTGAACCATTAATCACACTGGGTAAAAATGCTACTTTGGCTAACCGTCGTCTGGCTTTCAGCAGGCTGCGTGACCGTGACATCGTAGGCAAGCTTTTCAATGAACTCGGTCCACGTTATCAAGCACGTAATGGTGGGTATCTGCGTATCCTGAAATGTGGCTTCCGTGACGGTGATAACGCGCCTATGGCACTGGTTGAGCTTGTTGACCGTGCTGATCTGTCAACAGAAGCTGTTGCTGCAGAATAAGTCATCAGACTGAATAAAAAAAAGCCGGTTAATACCGGCTTTTTTTATGTGCACATCAAGTATTTTGATCTTTGATTTCAGCCAGAAATTGATGCACCTGCTTCTCATCAAATGGCCAACATAATATCCTGGTACCAGAGGCGTTACTGAGCACAGGGATGGTTAAGCTGTAACGCTGATAGCTCTGATCATCATCGATAATATCAATTTCATTCAAGCTGAAGGGGTGTACAGATTGTACTTTGCGTACGATTTCAGAAGCTTA